>JACCRH010000117.1 GCA_013813675.1 Gemmatimonadales bacterium | reverse complement strand
CTCTAGCCGGCGCGGGCGCCGCTGGGCGTCGCGGCCGCGAGACACCAGGCCGGCGCGCTCCAACACTTTGAGATGTTTGGAGATAGCCGGCTGGCTCATGGCGAATGGCCGGGCCAGCTCTGCGACTGAAGCCTGACCCGATGCGAGGCGGGCCAGGATGTCACGGCGGGTAGAATCCGCGAGGGCGGCGAAGACTTGGTCGAGCCGTGTGGGACGGTGCTTTTCATAACCTCTAGGTTTCATAACCTATAGGTTATGCTATCCGCGTAGCCGAGTCAAGCCTGTGGCCGTCGGCATGGGTCGCCTGGCGTAGAAGCGACAGCGAGTCATGGGCCGGCTCGCTGTCGCTTCAACCCTCTACCAAGGACTGGATCGATCGTCTACCGTCCCGACTAATCGCTACCGGCAACCGGGGAGGGCGTCAGCTGATCGGAAAAACTGCCGTCGCCTAGCTTGCCGTAACCATTCCAGCCCCAGCAGTAGGCCACAGCGGCGGGGGTCCTCCCACAGGTATGGGAGCTGCCCCCACTCACTTGGCTGAACAAGAGCCCGCCGGCAACCGGGACCGGGCTCAGGCGCATGGTCTTGGTCCCGTCGCCGATCGCGCCTTCATGATTCCAGCCCCAGCAGTGGGCCCGCTTGTTCGTGGTCTCGCCACAGGCGTGGAAATGGCCCGCGCTCACGCGGGTGAAATCGAGCCCGCCGGCCACCGGGACCTTCGGCCAGAGCCGATTGCTGGTCTTGCCATCCCCCGTCTGTCCAACATTGCCATACCCCCAGCAGTACGCCCGGCCGTTCGTGGTCACGCCGCAGGAGAACGATCCGCCGGCGCCGAGCACACCTGCGGCATCACCGCGAACGATCGCGCCTATTGCACAAGGGCCTATGACATCGTCATAGGCCCTTGGAGGCGTGAGGGTAAGCTGTTGTTTTCGACAGCTCCCGAGGAGGGACTCGAACCCCCGACCCGGTGATTAACAGTCACCTGCTCTACCAACTGAGCTACTCGGGAAAGACGTTTCGACGAAAGCAGATGCAATCTCACCAAGGGCCAGTCGAGGGTCAAGCCAGTTTTTGCGATTGAGAAGAGGGATCGTAGCTTGGTGGTAGGGGTGCAAGGTTCGGCAACGCCGGGAACTCGCCCCCCCTTTCCAAGGCCCCAAGCTGTCTACGCATTTGGCAGCACCGCTGGTGATGCCGTTCTCTGCACCCCCCGCCCTGAAGAGCGGCTGTTCACTTGTCGGTGGGGCCGACGCGCAGGCCAAGTATTGCAGCGAAAAGAGAGGGCACGATGTATGCCTAAACCATTGGTGAAAAACATGTTACAATGACACCAGTGGCTTTTCACGGCAGGTTTCTTACCTTGTCTTTATGCCTCTGACTCCCCTGTTTGGGCATCTAGAAACCAGGCGTCGCCTGGCTAAAGCAGTACGAGCGGGCACGCTGCCGCAGGTCCTACTGTTTACAGGTCCGACAGGCGTCGGAAAGCAGCGCCTGGCCCTCTGGTTGGGCCAACTGATCTTCTGCGAGCGCGCGGGAGAGGAGCCCTGTGGCTCCTGCCGCGCCTGTCATCTCGTGCTCGGCTTGAACCACGCGGACCTGCATTGGTTCGTGCCCATCACTCGGCCTAAGGCGGGTGATCCGGACAAGCAGGTGGACGAGGCCGCCGAGGCTCTGGCCGGGGTGATGGAAGAGCGCAGAAAACAGCCGTGCTACACCCCGGCCGATGGAATGGCGAGCCACACGATCGCCACCGTCCGGCTGCTCCAGCGGCGGGCCTCGCTCACCTCGGTCGAAGGTGGCGCACGGGTCTTCATTATCGGGGAGGCCGACCGGCTGGTGCCTCAGGAGTCGAGTCCGGAGGCCGCCAATGCAACGCTGAAGCTGCTGGAGGAGCCGCCGCCGGGCGCGCTCTACATCCTGACGACGCTGGATCCTCGGCGGGTGCTCCCGACGATCCGGTCCCGGGCGGCCCCGATCCGGCTAAACCGGCTCTCAGACGACGAGGTTCGAGGCTTCCTCCGGCAGCACACGGAGCCCCGGTGGAGCCCGGAAAAGATCGAGCAGCGGGTGGCGCTGGCGGCCGGGTCGATCGGTCAGACGTTGAGCGAAGGCGAAGAATCCGGCAAGGCGTACCGCTCAGCCGAGCAGCTCCTGGCCGCGGTGGTCGAGGGACCGGGACCGGCGCTCGAGCGGGCCCTCGGCCAGGCGGCCTATTCGGCCCGCGGAGAGTTTACCGCGATGCTCGACGCCCTGGCCGATACCCTGGGCGAGGCGGCACGGGGCACCATGGGCCACCCGGTGCGTCGCGCCGTGCCCCAGCCGCTGTTGCGGCACGCGAGCCCGGCACCCTTGCTCCGGGCACTGGAGCGGGTCGGCGAGGCCCGCGAGGCAGCCGCGGGAAACGTGAACCCGCAGATCCTCCTGGCCGTCCTGGGAGAAGAGCTGGCGGAGGTGCTGTGAAGCTGAGCCACCTCGACGCGGAAGGCCGCGCGCGAATGGTGGATGTGGGTGACAAGCCGGTGAGCGACCGGACCGCGATCGCCAGCGGCGCGGTGCGCATGTCTCGGGAGGCGTACGAGCTGGTGGCCGGCCACGGTGTCCCCAAAGGCGATGTCCTAACCGTGGCCGAGGTCGCCGGGGTGATGGGGGCCAAGCGGACCGGGGAGCTCATTCCCCTGTGCCATCCGCTCGGGTTGGACCATGTGCAAGTCGAAGCTCGGCTGGATCCTGAGCTGCCCGGGGTGCAGATAACGGCAGCCGTCCGGGTGACCGGGCGCACAGGGGTAGAGATGGAGGCGCTCACAGCGGTAACGGTGGCCTGCCTTACAGTTTACGATATGGTCAAGGCAGTCGATAAGGCGATGGTGATTCAGGACGTCAAGGTAGTGAGCAAGACCAAGCGGCCTTCTCACAGCTCATAGACAGGAGGTTGGCCCGTGCTGAGACCGACCGACGAGTACGGCGAGCGACGCAGCGGCATCCTGCAGCGGCTCCTGGTTCGAGGGGGGCTGCTTCTGGTGACCGCCGTCGTCATCGGCGCCCTGGCCGGCTGGACCAAACGGGTGGGTGCGGCGGACGACGTCATGCCCCCGGACACGCAGCTGCTCGCCCGGGAGATGGGGAGCCTCGAGCAACAGCTCCACGCGACTCGAGGGGAGATGGAGCTGGTGAAGCTTCAGCTCGAGCGCACCAATGCCATCATGGCCAACTCGGTCAAGTATCGGATCCCGGCGGATCTGGCCGAGGACATCTACGACATCGCGCTGAGCGAAGGGATCGATCCGGCACTGGGATTCCAGCTCGTCAAGGTCGAGAGCAGCTTCAAGGCCGGCGCCCGCTCGTCTATGGCGGCGTTCGGCTACACCCAGGTCCAGCTTCCCACGGCCCGGTTCTACGATCCGGACGTGACGGCCGACCAGCTCTACGAGCGTGAGACCAATCTCCGGATCGGGTTCCGATTTCTCCGGGACCTGCTGGAGCAGTTCGACCACGACATGCCGCTCGCCCTGGTGGCCTACAACCGCGGCCCGGCAAAAGTCGCCGGCATCCTGGCCCGGGGCGGTGATCCGGCCAACGGCTATGCCGAGGCGGTGATGAAGGGGTACCAGCCGCTGGGAGCGTCGGCGGCGGCGCAGTAGACGTGGAAGGCATAGCCTGTCACCCTGAACGCAGTGAAGGGAGCCATCCCGAGCGTCGCCCCCTTCGCTCCGCTCAGGGTGACAATCCTTGGCCATTGCCCGATCAGCAACTCACCCCGGAACCGCCAGCGAGTTCCCTCGCCGCCGGTTCACCCCCTGGCGCCCGGCGCCGACACCCGGAGCCGCTGCCCCGCGCGGATCCGGCCCTTGGCGTCGAGCTTGTTCCACACCCGCAGGTCGCGCTGGCTCACCCCGTACTCGTCCGCGATGCCCGAGAGGGTCTCGCCCCGTTTGACCCGGTGGTACCCCGAAGCGTTCGTGCCCGCGGCAGGCACCGGGTCCGACATCCGGCGCGCCATCGAGCTGGAAATGGCTCCCCCCGTGGGTACGATGAGGCGCTGTCCCAGCCGGAGCCGGCGGGCGTCGACCTTGGGGTTGGCATCGGCGAGGAGCCGGCTGCTGACCCGATACTTTCGCGCGATCCCTCCCATGGTCTCGCCGCGAGCCACGAAGTGCTCGACGAAGGTCACCCGCTTCTCCGGCGGCAGCTCGGCATAGGCCGCGACCGTGGCCTCCCCGCGTCCGACGGGGAGGCGGACGATGGTGGCCTTGCCCGGCGGCGTCGCCAGACGGAGAAATTGCGGGTTGAGCTCGCGGATCGCCGCGACCGTGGTGTCGGCCAGCCGCGCGATGACGTCGAGACCGGTCATGGTCGGGACCACCATCGAGTCGTAGACAAACGGTTCGGCCGGCGACAGGGTAAACCCGTAGCGCGCCGGCTCCTTGGCGATCAGCGCCGCGGCGATGAGCTTGGGCACGTAGTCCTTGGTCTCGCGGTGCAGCAGGCGGGTGTCGTAGAGGCGAAAGAAGGCGGCGTCCGAGGAGAGGCCGGTGTCGTCGTTCCGGAGCCGGCGTAGCCCGCGGGACACTCGGCCCGAGCCCGCATTGTAGGCGGCGGCCGCGAGGTAGAGCGAGCCGAACCGGGCGTTGAGGTCGCGCAGGTGGCGCACCGCGGCATCGGTGGCGAGGTGGGGATCCCGGCGGTCGTCTACCCAGGAGTCCACCCGCAGATCGTAGAACTTGGCGGTGCCCTTCATGAACTGCCACATCCCCACCGCCTTCGCCCTGCTGGTGGCGGTGTTGGAGAAGCCGCTTTCGATCAGCGCGAGATAGACCAGATCGCCCGGCATTCCCTCGCGCGCCAGGCGCTCGCGGACCATCGGCTCGTAGCGCTGCATCCGGTTGAGCCAGATGCCCATCCGCTCACGACCGGGACCGAGGAAGAAGTCGAGATACCACCGCACCCGGTGATGGCTGTTGTAGGTCTCGACGTCGATGTCCCAGGTGACCGCGTTGGCCAGCACCTTGGTCCCGTTGCCCTCGATCACGACGTCGGCCTCTCCCGCCTCCTCGTCGGTCGGCTGGGTCTCGGCGAGGGCCTCGAGCACGGCCTCGTCCGCCGCGGAGTCCGCCGCCTCTTGGTACTCCGCGGCCAGCTCCTCGGCGGGAATCAGCGAGTCGAATTCGGGAGCGGGAGGAAGCGCGAACGGATTGACGTCACCGGACTGGACCGGGACGTCTTCCCTTTCGGCGTATTGGTCGGCGGGCCGGTCGCCTGACTCGGGCACGGGGCCCTGGCCGGGCCCCCGCTGGGAGCCGCCGCAGGCGACCAGAAGAATCAGCGACAGGAGGGCGGACGAACGCGGCATCGGCACTCAGCTTCGGGGTGCATTCGGGGTGCATTCCGCGGGGCGGAAGGCGTTCTGAGGCAGCGGCGGCACTGGCTACCGCTAACGCATGAAGAGACGGTTGCCGAGGATACGATTGGTGGCATTGAGGACGGCCAGGGCCGCGGCGCGGGCCGCGTCGGCCTCGGTCAACACCGAGCCGACGACCCGCTGGTCAGTGCCCTCGCCGTTGGTCGAGAGCGACACGATCACGACGGTTGCATCGAACGCGCGCACGGCCTTGACCCCCACCAGCTCGAACGCGACCCCACCCTGCACCGCCTGACCCAGGGCCAGCACGCAGGCCTGCGCCGCGCACCGGAGCTCTCCGGCCTGCGAGGCCAGTCCCTCGCTCTCGCCGGTGAAAGCCTCTGAGTCCCTCCAGGTGAGGGCCACCTTCGCGCGGCACCGGCCGTTGGGCAAGCGGTCCAGCACGAACTCGGCGAAGCGCAGGCGCTCGCTGAGGGGATTGGGTGCCGACATGACCTTCCTTGGACGGTCGAGTTGAGTGAATTAGGGCGAGGCACGAGGGGGCAAACCCTATGCCACCTTCTGGTTTCCAGGCCCCTCAGTCAAGCTGCTCCGAGAGGAGGGCGGTGAGGGCGTCGTTGGAGAGTTTTTCGGCCTGAGCGAAGAGCGCGGCCTTGGAAGAGGAGGCGAGTGGATAGGTCGCCCAGAACGCCTGGCGATTGGCGCCGGCGCACCGAAACGAGAAGACCAGATTCCATTGCGCCGAATTAGCGCGGCGCTCCGCGGCGATCGTCACGTTCCACCGGCGGTCGCCGTGGTCGACCACTCTCCAAGCCATCGACGACTCCACGAAGTCGAGCGAAAGGTCGGCCAATATGGGCCGTGGCCGGGAATCAGGTCAAGAGCCGGCGAGCCGTGGCTTTGACGGCGGCGAGGCGGGTGCGTGGAGAAAAAACGGCGAGGGCCGGAGTCAGCTCCGGACCAGGGTCTGGAAGCGGGAGCGGAGGTCGCGGGTCGCCGGACCCGGCTTTCCATTGCCGATGGTCCGTCCGTCCACCTGCCGGATGGCAATCAGCTCGCTCGCGGTACCGGTGAAGAAGGCTTCGTCGGCGGTATAGACGTCGTAACGGTTGAGCATGGTCTCCTGCATCTGGTAGCCGGCTTCGCGGGCCAGCTCGATGACCACGTCCCGGGTGACACCCTTGAGGATGCCGGCGTAGGGCGCCGGTGTCCGGATCGCGCCGTTCTTGACCACGAAAATATTCTGGCCCGAGCCTTCGGCTACGTGTCCCTCGCTGTCGAGCATCAACACTTCGTCGGCGCCCGAGTGGATGCCCTCGATCTTGGCAAGGATGTGTGGCAGGTAATTGAGCGACTTGACCCGGGGCGACAGCGCCTCACGATGGGGGATGGGCGTGCCGGCGGTGACGACCCGCAGCCCGGTTTCGTAGACCTCCTCCGGGAAGAGCCGGATGGTGTCGACGATGATGATGACCGAGGGCTTGGGGCACTTCCGGGGGTCGAGGCCGAGGTCGCCGACGCCGCGGGTGATGATGTGCCGGATGTAGGCCTCGGCGATTCCCGAGCGCCGCACGGCCTCTTCGGTGACCGAGGCCATCTCGTCCTTCGGCATCGGAATCGTGAGCCAGATGGCCTTGGCCGAATCGTAAAGCCGGTCGAGATGCTCGGAGAGCTTGAAGATCTTCCCGCCGTACACCCGAATGCCCTCGAAGATGCCGTCGCCATACAGCAGGCCGTGATCGTAGACCGACACAGTCGCGGTCTCCCGGTCGTACCACTTGCCGTCGAGCCAGACTGTGGGCACGCCCGCTCCGGTGGTGGTCGAGGGCTTGGAAGGCTTGAGAGTCGTTGACATGGGGGAAAATCTATCTCCGGGAACGGGGATGGCCAAGGCGGGCATTCGTGGCGACTATTTGGCATGCGACTGAATCGCTGGAGCGCGCCCCAACTCGATCGTCGAGCCTGTCCCCGCGCCGAGTACCGCCGGACGGCCCCCGCCCTGCTCGAGCTGGAGGGGTACCGCTGCGCGGTGCGAGATTTGGCACCCGGCGGTCTCCGGATCGAGCCGGCCCCCGCTGGACGGGTCTGGGAATACGGCGAGCGGGTCACCGGTATCCTGCACCTCCGGATCGGCGGGCTGGTGCAGATCGGCGCCACGATCGGTCGGATCGACCGGGCCGGTCTCGCGCTGGTGCCGGACTCCGAGGCCTGGCCCGACCCCGATTCGATCGACGCCGAACGCTCGGTGCTGGTGCGCTGGCACCATGAGCGGCGGAGCGCCCCCCGCCTGCCGCTTCCGGCATCGCCGGGAGGAACCGCAGCCAGTACTCCGCTCCGCGACGTGAGCGCCACCGGGCTACGCTACGCCCTCGCCCCCCTGGAGCGTGCTCCGGCCGCCGGGAGTCACGTGGCCGGCGAGCTCCGGCTCGACGCCGACACCGTGATCCCGGTGCGGGGCCAGGTGATCCGCCACGTCGGCCGGGAGATCGCCGTGGCGCTCGATCCGCCCGGGCTCGCGCCGGACGTGCTGGCGCTGCTCCGGCGGCGATATTTCCCAGAGGGGAACGACTCGGCCGTCTAGCGAGACGTTGTCATACTATCCGGCCAACGCCCCGAGCAGCCCCGCGATCTCCTCCAGCGGCAGCACCCACGTCGCCCCGCCGCGCCGGACCGCGGCGCGTGGCATCCCGTAGACCACGCAGCTCCCCTCGCTCTCGGCGATGGTGACGCCACCGCCGGCCCGGATCGTCGCCATTCCGTCCGCGCCGTCTTCACCCATGCCGGTCAGCAGAATGCCCAGCACCCGCCCCGGCTTGGAGCGCGCCGCCGAGCGCATGGTGACGTCGATGCTCGGAATGTGCCGCGCGCCTGAAGGCTCAGGCGAGAGCGCGAGGGCCAGTCCCGGACTCACCGACAGGTGGCGGTTGCCGGGAGCGATGACCACGTCCCCCGGTGTCAAGCGATGCCCCTCGGCCGCCTCGGTCACCCGGAGGCGGCAGAGCGAGTCCAGCCGCCGGGCGAACGCGCCGGTGAATCCCTCCGGCATGTGCTGCACCACGACGACCGGGAGCGGAAAGCGCGCGGGCAGCCGCTGGAGAATGTGCTGGATCGCGGCGGGCCCACCGGTCGAGGCGCCGATCACGCAGAGGTCGCACCCGCGAAGCGCGGCCAGAGCGGCGGCACCGGCCGGCTCGCGTCGGTGCGCGGCGCCGTTCGAGTGGTTCGTGCGCGGCGCCAGCGCCACCAGGCGATCCACCACCTCCCGGCGCATGAATTCCAGGTCCATCACGTTGAAGGTGGTCTTGTCGATGAAATCCACCGCGCCGGCCGCCAGGGCCGCGACCGTCGCCGCGGCCCCCTCCTGGGTGTGCGCCGAGAGCATCAGCACCCGAAGCTCCGGCTTCCAGCGCAGGAGCACGGGGAGCACCTGCAGGCCGTCCATTCCCGGCATCGCCACGTCCAGGGTCACGCAGTCGGGATCGGCCGCAGGGATCTTCGCCAGCGCCTCCGCCCCCGAATCCGCCTCGCCCACGACGCGAAAGCCCGGCTCGGCTGCCAATAGTCCGGTCAGCGCCCGGCGAACGAAGGCAGAGTCATCCACGATGAAGATCCGCATCAACGCGCCGGCGGCTTTCGATAGATGACCGAGCCGCCGAGGACCACGGGCTCGAACTCGGTGGCGCGGTCGAAGAGCGACTCGGAATGTCCCAGCAGGAGGTAGCCGCCGGGGACCAGGGAATGGGCGAAGCGTCCGATGACGCTCTCGAACGCCGAGTCGCAGAGATAGATGAGCAGGTTGCGGCAGAGGATCACGTCGTACCGCCGAGCCAGCGTGAAGTGGGGCGCCAGCAGGTTGGCCTCAAAGAAGCGCAATCCACCCCGGTAGCGGTCCTTGAGGCGGAAACGGCGATCCTCGGCGGTGAAGTAGCGCCCGCGGGTCTCAGGGTCGCAGGCACGGAGGGAGGTCTCGTCGTAGAGGCCTTCCCGGGCCCGGGCGATTCGCTCCGGGTTGAGGTCGCACGCCTCGATCTCCCAGGCGTTCCCCACTTGGGTCAGCCCGGCGTTCTGAAGCGTGATCGCCAGGGAGTAGGGCTCCTCTCCGGAGGAGCACCCGGCCGACAGCAGCCGCAGCGGGCGCGCGGGCGCCACCCGGCGATGCTCCGGGAACACATGGTCGATCAGGATCTCGAACTGGCGGGTCTCGCGGAAGAAATAGGTCTCGTTGTTGGTGACCAGCGCCGGAAGCCGTTCGAACTCGGCGTCACGCTGGGGATGAAAGCGGAGGTACTCGTAGTAGGCCCGGGCGGAGTCGAGCCGCAGCTCCCGCATCCTGGGCTGGAGGCGCGACGCCAGGATCTCCTGGCGCACCCCGTCGAACATGAGGCCGAACCGCTCCTGGATCAGGTCGCCCAGGAGCTTGAGATCGGCCGGCTGAAACGCGGTCACGCCGCGCTGGACGCTGGGTCGCGGTAGGCCTGCTCGAGGGCAGTTCGCGCAGTCGCGGCGACCACCGACTCCACATCGCGGACCAGCGTGAGCAGCGCGGTGCGGGCCTCCGCGGTCCCCAGCCGGCCCAGTCCGCGGGCCGCCGAGTTCCGGATATCCCAGTCGGCGTCCTCGCCAAGCCTCAGCAATGCGGCGAGGTGCTCGACACCCGCGACTTCGGACAACCCCTGCGCCGCCGCACGGCGCATGTCGAGATCCTTCTCGCCCAACCGGAGGAGCAGAAACTGGGAGAGCCATGGCGGGGAAATCCGCAGCAGCGACCAGACGATCTGAAACTGCTCGTGGGGGCCGCACTCCGGATAGAGATCCCTGAGGCGGGTGGCGGCGGCCTCGGCCCGGCAATGTCCCAGCGCGCGAATGACGTGGAAGCGGAACGAGTCGGCGGTGCCGAGCAGCGCCACCAGGGTCGCCACCGAGCGGTCCCCACCGCGTCGCACCAGCAGCTCCAGCGCTTCCGCCTGAATCGGCTGGTGCCGGTCGGCGAGGGCGCGCAGAAGCACCCCCTCGGATCTGGTGCCGGCCACTCGAGCGGCGGCGCGGAGCGCGGCCAGTCGGATCGCCGCGCTGGGCGACTCGGTGAGCCGGAGGACACGAGACTCCAGTCCGGGCACCGGCCGGCGGGCGAGCACGGCGAGCGCTTCGATGACGACCGGCTCGGCCATGTCTCGGTCGAGGCAGGATTCGAGCTCCACGAGCGCCTCGACCGATAGCCGGGCCAGGCCCTGGGCGGCCGCGGCCTGTTCCGGCGGCTCGCCACGGCGAAGGCGCTCGAGCAGCAGGGGCGCCGCGGAGTCGATACCCATGCGCCCCAGCGCGAGACACGCCGCGGTGCGCACCGGGAGCTGGGGGTCGCCGAGATGGGTGGCGACGGCCGACAGGTCATCCGGGCCGAATGACCCCACCCGAAGAGCCCCGCAGCGGACCTCGGCATCGGAGTGCGCGAGCAGGGCAGCCAGCCGGGGAGAGAGTCGCTCCGGAAAACGGCTCAGCAGACCCTCGATCCACTGCGCGGTGCCGTCAGTGCCCAACCGCGTCAGGAGGGTGGGCTGCAGTTGGGCGATGCCCGCGGCCGCCACCAGCGTCGCCGCGGCGCGCAGGAGACTGTCGGCCTCTCCGCCATCCTCTACGCCATACGCGGTGAGCAACTGCTCCAGGTACGCCACCAGGTTGCCCCCGTCCACCACGAGGTCGTGCTCCAGGCGGCCCAGCAGGGCCGTGGGGTCGGGATGCAGGTCGATCACTACCCCGACGGCGAGGAGGAGCGAGTCCCGGAGCGCCCGCTCGCGCACCGCGATCAGCAGCGGCAGCAGCGGCTCCAGCGATTCGGGCGCGGCGATGCGGCGCAGCGCCTGCACCGCGGGCTCGGCCAGCACCGAGTCGGGCACGAATGCCATCAACGGCCCGACCGCGTCCGGATGCCCGATCTCTGCCAGCGCCGAGATCGCCGCCAGCTGGATCCAGAGGTCGCGCCCGAGCAGTCCACACAGCGCCGGCACCGCCTCCTGCACCCGGAGCTTGCCCACCGCCTCGATCGCGGCCTGCGCCACGTTCGGCTCCGGGTGCTGGAGCAGGGGGAGGATCGAGGGACCCGCCGAGGCGTAGCCGATGCGCGCCAGGCTCTGGAGGGCGAATAGCACCAGTTCTGCGTCGTCGCGGCCCAGCATCGCGACCAGGTGCGGCACCGCGTAGGGTCCCTGCCGCTCCAGCGCGCTGAGCCCGGCGTTGCGCCGCACGGCGTTCTCGCCATCGGCCACCAGCTCGCCCAGCACCGCCGGCTCGACGTACCGCGCGGCCAGGCGGATGGCCCGGTCCCGGACGCTCGGCGCGGCATCCTCCAGGGCGGCGAGAATGTAACCTTCGCCTCCCGGAGCCGCGGCGGCCGCCTCCAGAGCGGCTATCCGGCGCGCGGGTTCCGTCAGCAGGGAGCTCATACCTGGAGGAGCGCCACGCGCTGGCGGAGGGCGTCGGACTCGCCGGCCAGGCTCTTGGCCGCGCCGCTCATCTGCTCGACCGCCACGAGATTCTGCCGCGACACCACGGCGATCGCTTCGACCGCCTTCACCACCATCTCGCCGCCGTGCTTCTGCTCGATGACCGCCTCGGACATCTGGTGGGTGAGCTGGTTCATCTTCCGGGCCGCCGAGCTGATCTCCTGAGCGCCGGCGGCGTTCTCCGAGATCGAGCCCGCGATCTGCCGTGCGAGCGCCGACATCTTGCCCATGGTGGCGAGGACCTCTCTGGCGTCGGCGGCCTGTTCATCGGCGGCGGTCGCGGCATCCGCCACCAGACCCGAGGTCTTGTTGATGGACTCGACGATGCCGGCCAGCACGTGCTCGATCAGGGTCACGGCCCGCTTGGTGTCCTTCTGGACCGTCTCGATGACCGTGCCGATCTCCTGCGTAGCGGTCACCGACCGTTCGGCGAGCCGGCGGACCTCGTCGGCCACCACGGCGAAACCCTTGCCGGCGTCGCCGGCGCGGGCCGCCTCGATGGCGGCGTTGAGAGCGAGCAGGTTGGTCTGGTCGGCGATACCCTCGATGACCTTCACGATCTTGCCGATCTCGTCCGAGCGGTGGCCGATGGACGCGATCGACTCCTGCAGCCGCTCGCCGTTCCCCCGGGTCTCCACCACCGACTGGCGGCTTACCTGGTCCACCTGGTGGATGCGGGCGGCGATGGCTCCCACGTTGCCGATCATGGTGCCGAGCGTCTCGGTGGCTTCCTCCACGGCGCCGATGAGCACCTCGCCGTTCTCTGCGGTCTGGCTCAGTGTCGCGCTCATCTCCTGGATCGAGGCCGAGGTCTGGTCCACGTTCGCCGCCAACGACTCCGCGCTGCGGGCGAGGTGCTGCATCTGGGAGGCGATCTGGACCATGGTGGAGGAGGTCTCCTCGGTGGAGCTGGACTGCATCTCCGCCCCCTTGGCCATCTGAGTGGAGGAGGCGGAGATCTCTTCGGCCGACATCGCGACGGTGCGGGAGGAGACCGCGATCTGGGTAGCGATCTCCCGGAGATTCTTCACCATCTGCCGCATGGAGTGTTCCAGCCACCCGATCTCGTCGCGCGACTGGCTCCGGATGTCGGTGGTCAGGTCGCCCTTCGACACCTGCTCGGCGAGCACGCCGAGGCTGGTCAGCGGATCGGCGATGAGCCGGGCGAGGCCGAGGGCCAGCAGCACGCCGACGCCGATGGTCACCACCAGCAGCAAGAGAATCGTCCCCCTGGAGTCCTGAAGGATCTGGCTGGTGGCAAGGGCGTCCCCGCCGGCGTCGTTGAGGCGGTCGAGCGCCCGGATCGCCTGCCATCCCAGCAGGCCGGTCAGTGCGAGCACGAGGGCGAATCCGGTCAGGATCTTCCGCCGGATGGTCCAGTCCTTGATCGTCTGCTGCCAAGCGTTGGGCATCGTCGCCGCGTCCTCGAGCCGAGCTGAAGGGGAACTACGCGTTCAGAAGCAGAACCTTGTCGAGATCCAGCAGCATGATGAGCCGGGAATCCCATCGCGCGACTCCGGTGAGGAAGTCGGTCTCCGCGGTGACGACTTCCTCGGGCGGTGGCGCCACGCTGTCCACCGGCACCTTGGTCACCTGGGATACCCGGTCCACCAGCAGGCCGAGGGTGCGGCCGCGCAGCTCCACCACCACGATGCGGGACGCGGCCGTGACCGGTCCCTCGACCAGCCCGAGCCGGGTCCTGAGCTCCACCACCGCGAGGATCCGCCCGCGCAGGTTGGTCACCCCGCGGACGTGGGCAGGCACCTGGGGCACCCGGGTGATCCCGTTCACCCGGATCACCTCGCGCACCTGGGTGATGGGAATCCCGAACTCCTCGCGATCGAGCGCGAAGGTCAGCAGATGCAGAGTGGGAGCCGGGCCGCTCGCGCCCGCTGCCGCCGCCGGCAGCGCGTCAACAAAGCCCAGCAGAGGCTCGACCGCCGCTCGTCCGTCAATTGCCATGGGCCGCTCCCTCGAGAATCCGCACCACGTCGAGAATGCAGGCCACCCGCCCGTCGCCCAGGATGGTGGTGCCGGAGACCACGGCCGGCCGCCCCAGCGCCGGATCGAGTCCCTTCACCACGATGTCCTGATGGCCGATGAGCCGGTCCACCAGCAGACCTCGACGCCTGGCGCCGGCCGTCATCACGACGTAGAAAGGTCGCGGCGCCTCGCAGGGCTTCCCAGTCCCGAGAACGGCCCCGGCATCGGCCACGTGAATCAGGTCGCCGCGCCATTGTGTGACCCCCTGGTTGTTGATCTGGCGAATCGTCTCGGGCTCCGCCCGCACCGTCTCCGCCACGTGCGAGAGCGGCACGGCATAGCGCTCGCGATCCACCTCGACGATGAGCGACCGCACGATGGCGAGCGTCACCGGCAGGCTCAGCGTGAACGCCGACCCCTGGCCCGGCCGGCTCTCCACCTCGATGGTGCCGCCGAGCGCGTGAATCACGTTGGCCGCGACATCCAGTCCCATGCCCCGTCCGGCGAGCGTCGTCACCCGGTCGGCGGTCGAAAGGCCGGCGACGAACACCAGCTGATGTAACTGAGCGGTGTCGGCTGCCCGCGTGTCCACGCCGAGAGCCTCGGCCTTGGCGCGGATCGCCGTCTGGTCGAGCCCGCGCCCGTCGTCGCTCACCCGGATCGCCACCCGTCCGGAGACGGCCGCCGCCTGGAGACGCAGCAGACCCTCCGCCGGCTTGCCGGCTCGCACCCGATCCCCGGGCAGCTCCAGCCCGTGAGCCACCGCGTTACTCAACAGATGCAGGAGTGGCTCGCCCAGCCGATCGAGCACCGCCTTGTCGAGGGAGGTGTCGCCACCGGTCACCTCCAGCCGCACCCGCTTCCCTTCGGCGTGGGCCACGTCCCGCACCATCCGAGGGAACCGCCCGAACACCGTGGATACCGGAAGCAGCCTGGTCTCCATCAGGGTGGATTCGAGCCGTGAGAGCGTCTTCTGCAGCGACAGCACGGTCTGGTCGAGCTCGCCCAGCTCCTCGCACGCACCCACCCGCCGCAGCAGCCGGCGGTAGAGCTCCGCGAGAGCCGAATGCTGGATGATTCCCTCGCCCAGCACCTCGAGCATCGCGTCCAGCCGGCGGAAGTCGACGCGAACCACGCTCGCGGCCTCGGTGTCCCCGGCGCGGGGCTGGGTCCGCCGCTCCGCCTGCCGCCGGTCTGGCCCCGCCGCGGAGGCTTCGGGTGCGACGCCCAGGAAGCCGAGCACCCGCGCCATGAACTGGTCCGCCGCGCCGGGCTCGGTGTCGGCGGAAGCGCTCCCGATCAGGTCCACCAGGAGTCCGCCACCGGTGACGAGCAGGGCCGCCGCTTCGTCTCCCCGGCTCGCCCCAGCGCGCGCCAGGTAGCCGCACAGGTCCTCGAGCGCGTGGGCCACGTCGCGCATGGGCGTCAGGCCCATCATGGCGGAGTTGCCCTTGATGGTGTGGAGGCTGCCCGTCACCGACGCGAGCACCTGATCACCCGGGTCGCCGGCGCGCCAGCGCCGCTCCAGCTCGACGAACGCGTCGCCCACCTGCTCGGCCAGCGGCAGGCTCTCGACGATGTAGTCCTGGAGCAGATCCCCGAAGGGATTCTCTCCGGCCTTCATGCCGCTCCCCGGCCCCGCCTCAGCTCCCGTGCCCGCCGCACCAGCCGCTGGATGTCCGCGGGCTGGAACGGTTTCCGGAGGTAGTCCCAGGCGCCGACGGCGAGGCCGCGGGCCTCATCGTCCTCGCTGCTCTCGGTGGTCACCAGGACGATCGGGACATGGGAATGCAGCCGCTCCGCCCGGGCCCGCGCCAGCACCTCCAGCCCGTTCATCTCAGGCATGTTGAGGTCGAGGAAGACCAGGGTGAGGTCCGGATGTGCGGCCAGCAGCCCGTAGCCCTCGCGGCCGTTGGTGGCATAGTGGATGGTACTGCCCGCGAGATCACCCTGGGAGAAGATCAACCGGTACATCTGGTGAAGCAGCTTGGAATCGTCGATGACGAGGAATGACTCGGACATGGCTTACCCCTGGGCGGCGACCACGGCTTCGGTGAGTGGAGCATCGCTCCTGGTGCAAAACAGAAACCAACCGGGCGAGACGTGGCCAACTGCTTCTGCCGCAACGGGGTGACGCCGTCGACGTGGGGACGAGCCGGCGGCTCACCGCGCCTTGTTACAAGGTTCGGTGGGCTTTGCAACGGGGGGTGGGCACGAACCAAGGGCCGAGCCGCCTCTCGGCGTGCCCGGCCCTCGAGTAGTGCTGGGGGTCAGTCCCGATCAGCTGGGCCCCCCGGTGCCTCCCATCGGCTTGGCGTCGGAGCGCAAGGCGCGGATCTGGCGATCCGCCGAATCGAGCGACTGGCTCACTCCCAGCTTCAGCTCGTCCCAATTGCTCGCGGTGGCGGCGCCCAGCCGCTCGACGGTCCGGTCCACCGCCCGCCGGGCGTTGCGTGCCGCGACGATGGCGTCGTCGCGGGTCTGGTCCACACCCTTCTTGGTGCCGCGCTCCAGCTCGGCGAGCTCGGCGTCCATCCGAGCCAGCCGCGCACGTACGTCGCGACGGAACTCGTCGCGCCGCTCGTAGGAGGACTCGCGGGCATCGTCTGCCGCGTCGTCGGCTGCCTTCACCGCGTCGTCCGCGGCCTCGTCCACCGCGTCGCCGGCGTCACCGGCAGCGTCGCGAACATCCTTCCCGGCCTCATCGGCGGCATTGTCGACGCGGCTCGCCGTATCATCGCGGTCCCGGTCCTTGCAGGCGGCGGTCAGGGCGAACATCAGCGCAGCCGCGGCGCAGGCCATGGCTCTCATATCCGCTTCCTCCTGGCTGTCCAGCGTGGGTCGCTCGAACGTGAGGCAGGATGATAACGCCGGGCGACTCGGCCGTGGGTGACAGGGCTCACCAGGGTACACCACCGGCCCGGACCCCTTCCCGGGTCACCGGCTGAGGTCGACCTGGATCCGGTTCCCGTCGAGCAGCACCACCGCGGCGTCGATGAGCTGCTGGCTGGTCAACTCGTCGTCGGCGAAGCCGCGGAGAGGACCCAGGGAGAAGTAGATCTCCAGCCGAGCTTCCTCGGGCAGGGTGGATCGTGCGCCGGCACGCCGAGGTGGAAGGCGAAGGTCCAGCTTGAGCCCGTCGATCGTCGCCCCGGGGGGGAGCGCGGCGGCAAGCGCCTTCGCGGCTCCCAGGACCTGTCGGTTCACCGCCGCGGTGACGAGCTCGCCCTGGCTCGGCGGCGTCTGCCCCGAGTGGCCGGCGCCCGTCCCCAAGTCCAACCGGAGATAGTCGCGGCCCTTGTAGGAACGGATGGCGAGCAGGCTGTCGGCCTCCGAGCCTCCGTCCTCACCCCGGCTGAGATCCGCCGCGAGCGCGAGCAGTTTGCGGCCCTGACCCGGGGCCCGGCGCTCGACCTCTTCCCCGTAGGGAGCCGCCTCGATGGCGCGGAGCGCGGAGTCGCGCGCCGTCACCACGCCGGTGTAGACCTGCCAACCGGCCTTCTTCTCCTTCGACAGGGCCGACAGCGGGATTCGGGACAGCACCTCGACGTTTTTCTTGAAGCCGACCTGTGCCTCCGCGCCGGAGCCGGCCCACCCAGAGACGACCGCGAGCAGGGAGAGCGAAATACGGTGCATGAAAGCGACCTCCGCGGGGTGCGTGACGGGTTCCCGGGAATGCCTTATTCTAGAGCCACACAGGCACACCGCGGAACCCGAGGAGCGAGTCATCGCCGGATGGCTGGAGGAGCTGCGGGAGCTCGCAGCGTCACTGGAGGCGCGCGTCCGGCGTGGAGCCGATGCGCTGGAGCGCCTGGCAGACCGCGACCCTTACCACATCGCGGCCTATCGGGGCTACGGTCGGAACGGGCGGGCCCTGGTGCTGGCGCGGGTACTCCAGGACGAGGGCCTGGCGGCGCCGGAGCCGGGGCACGGCAAGGCGCGCAATCTCCTCGCCATGCTCAAGCGGCTGGAGAGCGACCCGCTTCCGTTCGCCAAGGTTCTCGCTAGGCTGCCGGGCGGGGATCGCCAACTGGTGGCCGACGACGAGGGATTCGTTCGCGAGTGGCTCGACGCCGAGTCTGACAGCGCCGGCGGTTGGGGATCGGTCCGGCTGGAGCTGACCCACCCCGCCGGTGGACCTCCGCGGGCGACGGCTGCTCCGGTGCTCACCCCCGCGGCCTCCGCCGTCTATGGTGTCATCAGCGACCTCGACGACACCGTGCTCCAATCCGAGGTGACGAGCTTCATTCGGGCCGCCAGCATCGTGCTGTTGGAGAACGCCCGCACCCGACTGCCGTTCGCCGGCGTGGCGGCGTTCTACCGCGCGCTCGAAGCGGGTCCGGCGGGTGGAGCGAAGAATCCCATCTTCTACGTGTCCAGCAGTCCGTGGAACCTGTACGATGTGATCACCGGCTTCCTGGAGGCGGAAGCCATCCCCGCCGGCCCGGTGCTGCTGCGCGACTGGGACCTGGGGCCGGCCCTCTTCCGGAACGCCGGCCACAAGACGCGGCTGATTCGGGAGATCCTGGAGACCTTCAGCGGACTGCCCTTCATCCTGATCGGCGACAGCGGGCAGGAGGATCCGGAGATCTACAGCGAGATCGTGGCGGCGCACCCCAAGAGGATTCTCGCGGTCTATATCCGGAACGTGGAGCCGAATCCGCGGCGGCGGGAGGCCATCAGACGATTGACCGATCGGGTCGCGGGCGCCGGCGCGACGCTGGTGCTGGCGGATGACACCCTGACCATCGCGTCCCACGCCGCGGCGCACGGCTGGATCGGGAGCGAGTCGCTCCCGGAGATCCGCGGCGAGAAGCGGGCGGACGAGGGAGGCGGAGGCAAGGCGGACGTCCCGGGCGTCCGGGAGACGCCAACGACCCGCACGGTGGTGGTGGACCCCGAGGTCGGCGTGTCGGACCTGGAGTAGTATGCGGAAGCTCGTCGGGTCGGTTCTGGCGCCGACGGTATTCGTCGCGCTGCTCGCGCTTCCGCTGCCGGCGCTTTCGCCGGAGGCCCACCGGCTCGCCGCGGTGCTTGGCGCCGTGGTCGTGCTGTGGGTGACCGAGGCGCTGCCGCTGCCAGTCACGGCACTGCTCGGCGCCTCGGCTTGCGTGATGCTGCAGGTGGCGCCGGCGCGAGAAGTGTTCGCCCCGTTTGCCGACCCGCTGATGTTCCTCTTCATCGGCGCGTTTATCCTGGCCCGCGGCATCTTCCTCCACGGCCTCGATCGCCGGGTCGCCTACGCGGTGCTGTCTCTGCCTTGGGTGGGAGCCCGCCCGAGCCGGATCCTGCTCGCCCTCGGGGCCGCGACCGCCCTCATCTCGGCCTGGATCTCCAATACCGCGACGACGGCGATGATGTTCGGCATCGGGCTGTCGATCCTGGCCGCCCTTCGAGCGCCGGGCACGGCGGCCGTCGATCCCCGCTACGCCACGGGGTTGATGCTGATGACCTCGTTCGCCGCGTCGATCGGCGGGCTGGCCACACCGGTTGGAACCCCACCGAACCTGATCGGCCTCGGGTTCATCCGTTCACAGCTCGGGGTGGACATCACGTTCTTCCGCTGGATGCTGATCGGCGTCCCGGTGGTGCTGCTGCTTTTCGGGTTCCTCTACTACTTTCTCAACGCCGTCGCCCCGGCCGGGGTCCGTGAGCTGCCGGCGGGCGCCGAGCTCATTCACCAGGAGCGGGGGCGGCTGGGGCGGTGGAGTCCGGGCCAGCGCTCGGTCGCGATCGCCTTCGCGGTGACCGTCCTGCTCTGGGTGTCCCCCGGGATCGTGGCACTTCTGGGCGGCGAAGGCAGCGCGCTGTACCAGGGGCTCGTCCGACGGCTTCCGGAAGGAGTCGCCGCGCTGCTCGGCGCAGGGCTGCTCTTCGTGCTGCCCGGCAAGGACGGCCCGGCGATCACCTGGAAAGAGGCAGCGGAGATCGATTGGGGCGTGGTGCTCCTCTACGGCGGGGGATTCACGCTGGGGGTGCTCTCGTTTCAGACCGGGCTGGCCGAGGCGATGGGCCGGGGGCTTACGGGCCTGCTTCCGGTCGAGGGGCGTACGGGCCTGTTGGTCGCGTCGGTGCTGTTTGCGACTATTCTCTCGGAAACCACCTCCAACACCGCCTCGGCAAACATGGTGGTGCCCGTGGTCATCTCGATCGCTCGGGCCGCCGGGATGGACCCGCTGGAGCCCGCGCTGGGCGCGACACTTGCATCCAGTCTCGGCTTCATGCTGCCGGTGTCGACCCCGTGCAACGCGATCGTCTACGGGTCGGGGTACATCCCGCTGGGGCGGATGATCCGCTGGGGGCTGGTGCTGGACCTGGCCGGCGTGGTGGTCATCGTCACCGCGGTCCGGGCCTTGTCGCATCTGGTACGATGACGGTTCCAACCTTGGAGCGCTCGTGAATCTGGACCTGTTGCTCACCGCTGCCTCGTTCGGCATCGGCATCGTCGTCGGACTCACCGGAATGGGGGGAGGGGCGCTCATGACCCCCGTGTTGGTGCTCTTCTTTCAGGTCCCGCCGCTGGCCGCGGTTTCCTCGGACCTGGTGGCGAGCGCGATCATGAAACCGGTCGGGTCGGTGGTTCATCTGCGTCGCGGCACCGTCCACCTCGGCCTGGTGAAGTGGCTCTGCGTCGGCTCGATCCCCGGCGCGTTCGGTGGAGTGCTGATCGCCCGGGCGCTCGGCAGGGGCCAGGAGGTGCAGGACGTGATCCGGATGGCCCTCGGCGTCGCGTTGCTGCTCGCGGCCCTCGGGCTGACGGTGCGGGCCTACCTCCGGCTCCTGGAGCATGCGCGCCGGCGCGACGGCCGCGCGCCACCGCTGCCGCAGGGCCGCCCCTCGCTGAAGCTTCGGGTGCTGCCCACGGTGGTGCTCGGACTGGTCGGCGGGATCGTCGTGGGATTGACTTCGGTGGGCTCGGGATCGCTGATCATCATCGCGCTGATGGCGCTGTACCCCTCGCTCAAGGCCAGCGAGCTGGTGGGCACCGATCTGGTCCAGGCGGTGCCACTGGTCGCCTCCGCTGCAGTGGGTCATCTGCTGTTCGGCGACTTCCAGCTCGACCTCACCACCTCGCTGCTGCTGGGCTGCGTTCCCGGAGTCTGGGTGGGGGCGCACCTTTCGGCGCGCGCCCCCGGCGGCCTGGTGCGCCGGGCGCTGGCGTTCGTGCTCCTGGCCTCCGCGCTCAAGCTGCTCCACGTCTCGACCCCGGCGACCGGAGTCATCCTGCTCCTCACCGCCCTCATCGCTCCCGTGCTCTGGATGCTGGTGCGGCGGCGGCATGGCTTTCCCGCGATGGCGCCAAGCGCCCGGCGGCCGAAGAGTTCCTCCTAGGGAAGCTCCGCACCAGCGCCCTCACCTCTGCAGGGCCTGGCCGAGGGATTCACCACGGAAGCACGGAAGGCACGAGGAACCCAAGATCCGTGCTTCCGTGGTGAAGACTGTCCCTAAACCCTGGCGCGCCTCAGCGCGGCGTCAGTCTCCAGAGCTCGCCTTTCTCCTGGTCGGTGACCACGTACAGCGACCCGTCGGGCCCCTGCCGCACGTCCCGGACCCGTTGACCCCGGCTGGCCAGCAGGTGCTCCTCGCCGGTCACGCGGTCGTTCTCCAGAGTCAGGCGGACCAGCTTCTTGTCCTTGAGACTCCCGACGAAGAGACTATTGCGCCACGCCGGAAAGGCATCGCCGGTGTAGAACTGGGCGCCAGAGGGCGCGATCACCGGATCCCAGTAGTAAACCGGCTGCTCCATGCCGTCGCGCGCGGTCGCCGCGCCCGCGATCGGCTCACCGGAGTATTCCTCTCCATACGCCTGGAGTGGCCAGCCGTAGTTCTTTCCCTTCTCCACCAGGTTCAGCTCGTCTCCGCCGTTGGTGCCATGCTCGATGACCCAGAGCCGCTCGTCGTGGTCGAACGCGGCGGCCTGAAGGTTCCGGTGGCCCAGGCTCCAGATCTCGGGCAACGCGTCGGGCCGGCCGACGAAGGGGTTGTCCTCGGGCACCGAGCCGTCGGGAGCGATTCGCAGGATCTTGCCCATGTGAGTGTCGAGCCGCTGCGCCTGAGGCCGCATCGGCGCGTCCGAGCGATCGCCCAGCGTGATGAACAGCATGCCGTCGGGACCGAAGGCGAGCCGGGAGCCGAAGTGCTTGTCGCCGTCGTAGACCGGGATCGCTCGAAAGATCACTCTCACCTGGTCGAGCCGCCGCTGGTCGGCCGCCAACATCGCCCGCGCGACACTGGTGGCGTTGCCGCCTTTCCGGGGCTCGGAGAAGCTCCAGAAAATCGTCCGGTCGCTCTCGAATGCCGGGCTCAACGCCACGTCAAGCAGGCCGCCCTGGCCGGCGGCATCCACGGCGGGCACGCCGGCAATCGGCGCTCCTATCTTACCGGCCGCCGAGACGACGCGCATGCGTCCCGCCTTCTCGGTGACCAGTAGGTCGCCGCCGGGCAGCGGCTCTACCGCCCAGGGCCTGTCCAGCCCCTTGGCGACCACGCCGACATTGAAGGCAGCTTCCGATGTGATCCCGCAGGTCCGGGTCTGGCCGCGGGATGCCGAGCGCTGGTCGGGAACATTCGGTGGACGGGTCTCGAGGGGTGTGCATGGTACTGCGCTGGCGGCAACGCCGTCGGTCGAGGTATCGGAGGCCACGTCGGCGGTCTTCTGACCCGGGCGGGCGCCACAGCCACTGGCAGCGGCCGCGAGGGCAACCAGCGCGATGGATGTCGAGCGGGTAGGCATGGTTCCTCTCAAGGCTTCCGGGCCTCTTGCAGCAGCCCGATGAGTGTACGGAGCTTGCGCTCGCCGAGGTGGCCGAGCTGTCTGGCGTGCAGGGCGCGGGTGACGCCGTCGAGCGAACCCAGCAGGTCGAGCCCGGCGCGGGTGATGCGGGTGCGAACGAGTCGGCGGTCCGGATCGCCGCGTTCGCGGACGACCAGGCCCATCTCATGCAGGCGGTCGAGCAGTCGGGTCGCGTCGGGCACCCGGGACACCAGCCGGTCGCGGACCTCGTTGCGGCAGAGGCCCTCGGGCTCGGCGCCACGCAGGATTCGCAGCGCGTTGAACTGGGTCGGGGTCAGCCCGTAGGGCTTGAGGGCCTCCGCGGTGCTGTGCTCCAGGATGGCGGCGGTCCGGGCGATGCTCAGCATCGCCTCGTGCTCGAGGCTGGTGAACGGCTTCCGCTGTTTGAGCTCGGCTTGCAGCATGGGTGCCATGGCTTTGAATATAGGTGTTACAACATATACTGAACGAGCCAACCCCATTCCGCCCGGGAACCGATCATCGGCACGAGACTATCAGCCAACCCAAGACGACCGCGACGAGATCCTCGGATAACGCGATCACTCGGTCCTTCATCCGGAGTGCCGCCACCACTCGAGCGCGCGCCTCGTAGCCCGCGAAGGCCCCGATCACTCCTCCCAGCGCCCCCAACAGTGCGCCCAAGGTCAAAGACCGGTTTGCCGACGCGAACAGACAGGCGCCGGAGAGTCCACCGGAAACGGCGCGGGCGACCAGGGGACTGGGTGCGGTGCGATTGGGCGTCGACGGGAGCAGGTCGGCCACGAACTCGCCTATGGTCAGGAGTGAGAAGACGGCGACGGCCACCGTCGATCCCATGAAGGCCAGTGGAGAGCCCTGCAAGTCCAGCCATCCCAGGCGCGCGGCCCAGCTCACGGCCGCCGGGGCCGTCATCGAGCGCAATCCGGCGACGAAGCCGATCCCGACTGCCAGGGCTACAACCAGACCTGTATCCATCAGCCCACCCCATAGTCCACCAGCTATTGACCCACCATCTCCGGGGCCCGGCCAGCACTGGCGAGCAGCCGGGCTAGGCTATCAACGTACAATAGGCAGCCATCGAAGCGCATATTCTATCAGTATTCAGGCGGCTGGCGGGCGGACCGACTGCGATCGCGGTCCTCAGGCCTTGAGAAAGGCCAGCAGGTCGGCGCCGAGCTTGATACCGTGGCCGAAGGCGAGGGGGTGCCGGCAGCACCGGTGCGTGCACCGGGAGAACGCGCTATACTCCCCCCATGCCCCGGAGCCGGCTGCCGCGTCTCAAGGTCCTGGTGCTCGTCGCCCTGCTGGCGAGCGGCGGGGGCGGCATGCCGGTGCTGGACATCGTGCTCTTCCATGCCCACGCGCGAGCGCCCTCCTCCACCCCCCATTTCGAAGCCGGTGCCAGCCCCCACGCGCACGGCGACCGGTGCACGCTGGGAACGGCGCTCCTCCACACACCGATACCGGTTCGGCTGGGTCTCGTAATCCCCGTGGTGGGCTCGAGCTTCCGTCACCCTCCGCTGCCGCCCGACCTCGCCCCCACGACCGACCTCGGACTTCTCCCCCAGCCGCGCGCACCGCCCGCCACCACCGCCTGATCCGCAGTCGTCAAGCGTCAACATTTCGCGCCGGGCGCTATTGCTCGCCCGGCGACAACATTCTTGACCGGAGAGCGTGCATGCACGAGTCCCGGGCGACGTGGTGCACCGCCATCATGCTGGCGTGCCTGCCGGCCATCGGGTGGGGGCAGCAGCCGGTGCAGCAGGACTCGGTCGCTAGCGCCGTCGGCCGACTCGCGGCGCGGCTCGACTCGCTCGAAGCGGGTTCGTGCCCCGAAGGGCCGAGCCCGGCGGCGCCGCCCCTGACCGGCGACGCCGTAGGCGACAGCGTCACCGCCGCCCTGAGTCGCCTCACCCTTCGAGTCGACTCGCTCCTCGCCGTCCGCTGTCCGGGGCCTGGCGCGGCGGCAGCCGTGGCCCGGGACACGAGCGACGAGTTGGCCGGGCTTCGAGCCGCCGCCGAGGCAGCGGCAGACACTGCCCCTGCCGTCACCCGTCCCCCACCAGCGTCCACCGGCGGTCCCCGCAACGCCAACGTTTTGAATCCCGAGATCAGCGCTACCGGTGACATCCGTCTCGTCGCACGGGACGAAAGCCCACAGCGGGACAACGGCGTCGCCCGGGAGTTCGAGTTCTCCTTTCAATCGGCGCTCGACCCGTACTCCAAGACCAAGATCTTTCTCACCTTCGAGGACGAGGAGATCGGCGTGGAGGAAGGCTACATCTACTGGAGCGGCCTGCCGGGAAGGATGCGCGCGGACGTGGGGAAGTTCCGCCAGCAGATCGGCGATCTCAACCGATGGCACCTGCACGCACTGCCGGAAACCGAGTACCCGCTGGTCTACCGGCGCTTTCTCGGGGAGGAAGGACTGGCCGGGGTCGGCCTGTCGCTCTACGGCGCATTGCCGTTCTCGCTCGCCGGAGGCACCCACGAGGTGTTCTTCCAGGCCACCACCTCGGAGAGCGAGCCGCTGTACGCCGGCGGCCGCGAGCCCACGCTGCTCGGACGGGTGCAGAACTTCTGGCAGCTCTCCCGCACCAGCTACGCCCAGTTCGGCTTCACAGCCACCGGCGGCAACAACAGCGACGCGGACCTGCGCAGCCGGCTCCTGGGTCTCGATTTCCGGTTCACCTATCGGCCGCCCGAATCCGGCACTCGGCGTGACGTCACCTTCCGAGCGGAAGGGTATCGGCTTCACGCCTCGGAGCTGAGCACGACGACCGACCGGTACGGCGTTTTTCTCGACCTTCAGGCGCGGAGGAGCCGGCGGTGGATCCTGGGCGCGCGATATGACTGGGTGGAAGCCCCGCGCGGCGCCACGGATACCGAGTGGCGGATTACGCCGGCGATCACCTGGTGGCAGAGCGAATTCGTGTACCTGCGACTCCAGGGCGAGCACCACCACAGCGATGCCGCCGGCAGCCGGAATCTGCTCACGCTCCAGGCCGTGTGGGCGATGGGTCCGCACAAGCACGAGACGTACTGAGCGCCCCGGGCGCGAAAGGATTACCCCATGCTGTTCCTGATGCTCCTGTTGGCCGCCGGCTGGGACGCCGCGATGCCGGCTACGGGCCCCGACATGGCGCCGCCGCTCAAGGTCGTCACCAGCCTTCCCACCTACGGGGCCATCGCCCGGGAGATCGTGGGCGACCGGGGCAGCGTGACGTCGATCGCGCAAGGCGACGAAGACCCGCATTTCGTCCAACCCAAGCCCAGCTTCGTCGCCTTGCTCCGGAGCGCGGATCTATTCGTGACCACCGGGCTGGACCTCGAGCTCTGGGTGCCGGCACTGCTCGACCGCGCTGGCAACCGCAAGGTGTCCGAGGGCGGAGCGGGCTACGTCCCGGCGTCCGCGGGCATCACGCTGCTGGAAGTGCCGGCCTCGGTCAGCCGGGAGGCCGGTGACATCCACGCGGACGGCAATCCCCACATCCACACCGATCCGGTCAACGGGATTCTGATCGCCCGGAACATCCTTGCGGGCCTCCGCCGGGTCTCGCCGGGGAGCGGCGCGTACTTCACCCAGCGGGAGCGGGACTTCGAGAAGCGGGTGCTGGAGGCGACGATGGGCGCCGAGCTGGTCGGCATCCTGACCCCGGCCACGGCCTTCAACCTGTTACTGAACGACCGGCTGCACGACTTTCTGAGCCGGCAACGGTACCAGGGCAAACCGTTGCAGGTCCTGCTGGGCGGTTGGCTCAAGCAGGGCGAGGTCCTCCGCGGGAGGGAGATCGCCTGCTATCACAAGGAGTGGGCGTATTTCAGCCACCGGTTCGGGGTGACCTGCGCCGAGTTCATCGAGGCCAAGCCCGGGATACCGCCGACGCCGCGACACGTTCAGGAGGTCATCGCCGTCATGAAGCAGCGGAAGATTCCGGCGCTATTCGCGGCCAACTACTTCGACCGGCGACAGATCGCGAACGTCGCCGCCCGGACCGGCGCCACAGCGGTGATCGTCGCCGAGAATACCGACGGCGCCCCCGGCGTCCACAGCTATTTCGAGCTGCTGAACACGTGGATTGCCGGCCTCACCGGCGCACTCGAGGAGAGGGCGTCCTGATGGATCTGAGCCTCTTCCTGCCACCGCTCGTCGCCTGCCTGGTCATCGTGGCGACCCACTCCTACCTGGGCCTCCACGTCATCGCGCGGGAGGTCATCTTCGTCGATCTGTCACTGGCCCAGATGGCGGCGCTGGGATCGGCGGTGGCGATCCTCGCCGGCGGCCAGCCGGATTCGAGGATGGCCCTGGTCTACGCGCTGGGCTTCACCACGTTGGGCGCCGGAGTCTTCGCCCTGACCCGGAGCGACGAGAAGGGCCGGGTCCCGCAGGAGGCGATCATCGGCATTGTCTATGTCGTGGCGTCGGCGATGGCTATTCTGGTGGCGGATCGAACGCCGCGGGGCGGCGAGGCGATCAAGGACATCCTGGTGGGGAGCCTGCTGTGGGTCACCTGGCCCACCATCGCCCGGTTGGCCGCGATCTACTCTGCGCTGGGGGTCTTCCATTGGATCATGCGACGCCGCTTTCTCACCATCTCGTTTCAGCCGGAGACCGCGCTCGCCCAGGGCTGGAGCGTTCGCTGGTGGGATTTCCTGTTCTACCTCTCGTTCGGCGTCGTGATCACCTTCTCGGTGCCGATCGCAGGGGTGCTGCTGGTGTTCTCTTTCCTGGTGGTGCCCGCGGCCATCGCCTTTCAGTTCACCCGGCGGCAAGGGGCGTTGGCCGCGATCTCATGGCTGGCCGGCACGCTGGCCTCTGCCGGGGGGCTGTGGGTTTCGTTTCATTATGACCTGCCTACTGGACCCGTGGTGGTTTGCATGTTCGGCTTCTTGCTGCTGGGGGCCTACGTGCTTCGGCGGGCCGGACGTCTTGGACATTGACAGTCAGCGCTCCTGCCTGGTTGAAGCCGACTAGGTCGCGTCGTGTCACCTGGATCACAGCCTACGCGGACGGTCCGCGCTAGATTCCGGGCACTTGCCGCCGGGCAGTCCCCACGGGGTTGCCACCGACGCGAATCCTGCCGGGCAATCTGTCTGGGGAGTGCGATCGTATACCATGAAGGACGAGAGACGGCTGACCCCGGCACACCCGCGGGGCGAATCCACCTCGCGCCACGCGGGCACGGCAAAGGTCGAGGATGCCGCGCTCATCCATCGCATAGCGGAGCAGGACGAAGCGGCGCTATCCGAGCTGTATGACAGTTGGGCGCAGCGGGTTCATGCTATCGCGCTGTGGATCTTGCGGGATGCGGATGAGGCTGAGGACGTGGTGGAGGAGACATTCTGGCAGGTCTGGCGCACGGCGCACCTCTACGACGGCCGCCGTTCTCCCGCTTCCACCTGGCTCGTGATGATCGCGCGATGCCGCACGCTCGACCGCCTTCGGGTCAGGAAGAGGAGGGCCAACCAAGCCGTCGCGTATTCCGCGGTCAGTGCGCTCGATCGAGAAGACGGATCCACCGCGGATGAGATGGCAGGAACTCAGCCGCGGGGAGATGACTGGCCGTCCGGACTGGCCGGCGCTTTGGCGGCGCTACCCGCCGAGCAGCAGAAGGTGGTCCAGATGGCGTTCTTCGCCGGGTTATCCCAAGCGGAGATCGCCCGACAGATCGGCATCCCGCTCGGGACCGTGAAGACCCGGATCCGGCTGGCGCTGCAGAAGCTGCGGCGGCGCATCGTGATCGATGGCGAAGAGAGCCCATGAATACCTCACCGAACCATGCAGGGGTGCCGGAAATGCTTCCCGCCGCCGCTCTGGAGATCCTCGACCAGAGTGAGCTCGGGCATGTGCTGCGCCATGTCGAGGGCTGCGAGGACTGCGCCCAGGCGCTGCAGGAGTACCGCGACGTGACGGCTGAGCTGGGACTCGCGCTCCCGCCGCAGCCGATGGAGCCGCTTCGCGCCGCCTGGGTGCGCGGGAGACTTTTGGCCCGTGTGAGGAAGGATGGACTCGCGCGCGGGGCTGAGACCGAGTCTGAAGTAATCGGCGCGCGCCCGGATTTCAGGCGCCTGATAGCGGGCCGATGGACCGGCTGGTCGGTCGCCGCCGGATTGGCGGGGGTCTTGCTGATGCACCACTCGGTGCACCGGCCACTCGACTATGGCTGGCTGGTGGCCGGCGCGCTCACCGTCGCCCTCGTCCTCCTCGGCATCTACGCTGGCCTGCAGCGCGGCCGGTTTCTGGCGCTCCGGAAGCGCGTCGCGACTGACTTGCTCAGAGGGGGAGAGGAGGGCAGACCGTCGTCGTGACGCACGGCTGCGTTGGGACCTGCAGCCGGCGCTACCTAGCGGCCGGAACCAGTGAGGGCGGTGGGACTCGAACCCACGACCTAGGGATTAAAAGAGCGCCTCTGACAGAGCAGTCGAGAGGTATTCAATGCGCTTAAGCACCGTCGAGAAGGCTGTTAGGTGCGAGACGTGAGCCGTGCAGAACCCTCCAATTTTATTCAGCACCGAGGAGTTCAGGTCCCATTCAGGTACCGCCGGGACCAAGGCTGACCCCCTCAATTGAAGGGGGCACCCGAAACAGCGTAATGGTCGGGCTGCGCTCCCGTAATGTGGCACTGCCGACTAGAATGATAACTTTCGCGAATGCTCACACCTGATCTGCCGCCCCCGAACGGCTCATCCCTCCGGCCCGCGGTCGAGCTCCACTGGTCATTACCTGCCCAAGACCCGGAGCCAGTCCTCTCGGTGGTGAACGAGTGCCTGGAAGCCGGCTGCAAGCCCCGCTCTTCTACTCTCCAGAGCGTGATGAGCACCCATTCCGGCTCGACCGCCGCGAGCGTTCTTGTGGACCCCGAGGCTGGCGAGGATCGGGACCAGGGTGACCATACGCTGGCTGCGGCCGTGAGGGTGTTCCACGAGATTTTCGGACCCGGCAACTAGGCCGCCATCCGGGTTGCGGAGCCAGCAAGGCAATACACCCACCCCGCCAGGGTAGTCCAGCGGCCCAATCTGTGTTTGCTCGTGCGGAGATGCGTTTTGCGATGGCATGGGTACCGGTTTGTCTGTCCGGTGTACGCCGACGTATGCTGGCTAAGCGTCCCGTGCCCCGCCGAGCATTTGCGAGGCAGTCGGTGTAGGGCTTGACCTGACCCCCGGCAGCTGAGCCAGATATTATGTCGGTTCTCCCTGGAGGACCGATGCGGAAGAGCCGGTTCACCGACGAGCAGATCGTCGCGGTGTTGCACGAGGTCGAGGCCGGAGCCAAGATCACCGAGGTCTGTCGACGGCTCGGCATTACCGATACGACCTTTCAGCGCTGGCGGCGGAAGTACGGCGGCCTGCAGGTCAGCGAGGCCAAGCGACTCAAGGCCCTCGAGGACGAGAATCGCCAGCTGAAGCGACTGGTGGCCGATCAGGCGTTGAAT
>JACCRH010000111.1 GCA_013813675.1 Gemmatimonadales bacterium | reverse complement strand
GTGGCCCGGCCGGATCACCGCCGCGGCGCTCGCGCCCTACCGCCAAGCCCGCCGCCGGGCCTTCGGCGGCAAGTGGGCGGTGGAGCGGCTGATCGGCTATGGAATGCACTTCCCCACCCTGTTCGATCGCGCCGTCGGGCGGCTGGCCCGCCGCGGCCTGGCCCACACCCTGATCGGCGTCACAGCCGATTTCGTGCCGGCGCGCGCGGTGCTCAACCCGGTCTTTCTCGCCAGGATGCTGTGGTGACCACCCCCACCATCGTTGACCCCGCCCATTTCCGGGAGCTCATGGGACGCTTCGCCACCGGCGTCACCGTGCTCACGGTGAACGGCCCTGGCGACTGCGCGCTGGGCATGACGGCCAGCAGCCTGGCATCGGTTTCCCTGGTGCCGCCGCTGGTGTCGGTGTGCGTGGATCACGAGGCCGAGCTGCACGACGCGATCCTCGCCGCGCCGGTGTTCGTGGTCAACGTGCTGGAGAGCGGACAGGAGGTGCTCTCCCGGCGCTTTGCCGACCATCACGAAGACCGCTTCGAGGGCGTAGGCTATCACCGGAGCCCCGAGGGCCTGGTGCTCCTGGACGGCGCGCTGGCGCATCTCGAGTGCGACCGCTTCGCCATCCATCCGGCGGGCGACCACACCCTCATCATCGGGCGGGTGATCGGCGGATCCACCGGGGAGGGCCGGCCGCTGCTCTACTACCGCGGCGGGTACGGCTCGATGGAATGAGCGACCGGCGCCTGACCGTGACCCCGCTCGGCGTCGAGCTGCTGGACGACCCGGCGGCCGACCCCGAGACCGTGATCGAGTCGCTTCGCAACATCGCGCGGTCGAACCGATGGTTCGGGGGCGCCGCCGCGGTGCGGTACGGCCTGGCGCAGGTGCTGCGCGGGGTCCCCCGGACGAGGCCGCTCACCCTGCTCGACCTGGGTACCGGCGCCGGCGACCTGCCCCCGCGGGCGGCGCGGTGGGCTAGCCGGCGGGGATACTCGCTTCGTCCGCTCGGACTGGAGCTGAGCCACACAGCGGCTGCCATGGCCCGGCGGGCCGGCGTGCCATGCGCGGTAGCCTGCGCCGGCGCGCCGCCGGTTGCGGACAAGTCGGTCGACATCGTGCTGGTGAGCCAGCTGGCCCATCATCTCACCAGGGAATCCACGGTCCGGCTGCTGCGCACCTGCAACGCACTGGCCCGGGTCGGGGTGGTGTTTGCGGATCTCAGGCGGGGGCGGATGGCGCCGCTCGCGTTCTGGGTGGGCGCGCAGGCGCTGCGCTTCGACCGTTCGACGGTGGCAGACGGGATCACGTCCATTCGGCGGGGCTACACGCCCGAGGAGCTGCGCGCCTTGCTCGCCGAGGCGGGCGTGCAGGCGCGGGTGTCGCGCCGGCCGGGGTATCGGTTGGTCGCGACCTGGCGAACGGGCGATGGCCCGGCGCCGCTCGCGGAGCCGGCATGAGCAGCTTGCGAGGGCATGAGCAGCAGAGGGCAGGAGCATGTGCACGCATTGTCATCCCGAGCGTAGCGAGGGATCTTGCCCGCAGGCTTCGGAGCACGCGTGGAAGATCCCTCGCTGCGCTCGGGATGACATTGTGGCCTTCGAGATGACATAGTGGCCTGCATGAGGTATCGGCCTGAATGAGGTATCGGCCTGCATGAGAACCGTCGACCGCACCCGCATGCAGGCGCCGATCGGCCGCGTGTTCGACACGGCGGCGGACGTCGAGCGGTGGCCCGCCCTGCTGCCGCACTACCGCTGGGTCCGCGTCCTCGAGCTGCGGCCGGCGGGCGGCCTGGTGGAGATGGCGGCGTGGCGGCCGTTCGGCCCCGTGGGCTACCCCACCTGGTGGGTGTCGGAGATGCGGGTGGACCGCTCGGCGCCGGCGGTGCACTACCGCCACGTCCGCGGCATCACCGCAGGGATGGACGTGGTCTGGCGCTTTACGCCGGACGGCGACAGCACTGACGTCGCCATCGTCCACCAGTGGTCCGGCCCCCGGTGGCCGCTGATCGGCCGGGCGGCCGCCGATCTGGTGATCGGCCCGGTGTTCATTCACGGTATCGCCTCGCGCACGCTCGCGGGAATCAAGCGCTACGTCGAAGCCGACGGGCAGAAGGGATAGATCTGATGCAATCCGCGCGTCGCGTGGTCGTCACCGGCATCGGGGCGGTCACCCCCATCGGCCTCGGAGTCGAGGGCCTCTGGGCCGGGCTCCGCCGGCGGCGCAGCGCCGTCCGGACCATCACCCGCTTCGATCCGTCCGCCTTCAAGTCCCGGATCGCGGGCGAAGTGGACGAATTCCACCCGACCGACCACATCGAGGAGCGCCGCGCCCGCCGGCTCGACCGCTACTCCATGTTCACCATCGCGGCCACCCGGATGGCGCTGGAGGACGCCGGACTCGACCTGCGCCGGGAGGATGTGGATCGGGTCGGGGCCATGATGGGCACCGCGCTCGGCGGGGTGGCTCACGGGGAGCAGCAGTACCACAACTTCCTCACCCAAGGCCCCCGGTCGGTGGACCCCGCCCTGGCGCTCACGGTCTTCGCGGGCGCGGCGAGCTGTAACATCGCCATCGAGTTCGGCTGCACCGGGCCCAACGCCACCAACGGGATGAGCTGCGCCTCCGGCGCGATCGCGATCGGCGAGGGATTCCGCACCATCGCGCGGGGCGAGGCGGACGTGATGATCGCCGGCGGCGCGGAGGCTCCTCTCGCCCCGCTCTGCTTCGGCGCCTTTGCCATGATCCGCGCCATGTCCACCCGCAACGACGATCCCACCCGCGCGAGCCGCCCGTTCGATGCCGACCGCGATGGCTTCGTCATGGCGGAGGCGTCCGCCGTGCTGGTGCTGGAGGAGCGCGGCCGGGCCCTGGCACGGGGCGCCCCGGTCTACGCCGAGCTGTGCGGCTATGGCCTCACCAACGATGCGTACCACATGACCGCGCCCCGGCCTGACGGCAGCCAGGCGGCGCGCTGCATCCGGAACGCGCTGGCGGAGGCGCGGGTGGCGCCGAGCGAGGTGGGATACATCAACGCACACGGCTCCTCCACGCCGCTCAACGACCCGACCGAGACGTCGTCCATCAAACAGGTGTTCGGGGATCACGCCTACCGGGTGGCCTTCAGCGGGACCAAGGGGTACTACGGCCACGCCCTGGGCGCGAGCGGCGCGATCGAGGCGGCGATCTGCTCCCTCGCCAGCCGGCGGGGCTGGTTTCCTCCGACGGTCAACCTGGAGACGCCCGATCCCGCCTGCGATCTCGACCACGTCACCGGGGAAGGTCGCGAGCTGGACCCCGAGTACCTGGTGAGCAACTCGTTCGGGTTCGGCGGGATCAACGCCGCGCTGGTGTTTCGGAAGGCGGACGCGTAGATTCGCCACCCATTCGAGCCCACCAAGGAGAACACCGATGCATTCGCTGTTTCGCCGCTCGCTGGCGGAGGGGTTGGGTACGTTCGGGCTGGTCTTCTTCGGAGCCGGTGCGGTGGCCACCCAGTCGATGCCGAACGGCGCTTCTGGCGTGCTCGGCGTCGCGCTGGCGCACGGACTGGTACTCGGGGTCCTGGTCACCGGGTTGATGGGCATCTCCGGCGGACACCTGAACCCCGCCGTGACCCTGGGACTGGTCGCCGTCCGGCGTACCGAGGTCCGGGCAGGGGCGGCCTACATCGCGGCGCAACTGCTGGGGGCGGTCCTGGCGGCGCTGCTGTTGCAGGCCATTTACCCGATCGCGATGATCCGCGGCATGTCGCTTGGCGCCCCGGCCATCGCCAATTCGATCCAGTTCCACCAGGCCATCCTCATCGAAGCGGTCATGGCCTTCCTGCTGGTGTCGGCCGTCTTCGGTACCTGCATCAACCCCGCGGCGCCCCGCATCGGCGGCTTCGGAATCGGCCTCGCGCTGACGGTGGACATCCTGGTCGGCGGGCCGCTCACCGGCGCGGCGGTCAACCCGGCGCGCGCGTTCGGCCCCGCGCTGGTCTCGGGGCAGTGGGTGGCGCACGCGGTGTACTGGGTGGGACCGATCCTGGGCGGGGTGGTGGCGGCGCTGCTGTGGGAGCACGTGCTGTTGAGGGATGTGAAACAGTAGGCCAACCCATATTGTCACCCTGAGCGAAGTCGAAGGGGACCATGCCGGCACGGTCCCCTTCGCTGCGCTCAGGGTGACAATGCTGACAAAGCTACCGGTCTCCCAGCGTTTCCCTCGCCCTCCGCCATAGCCCGATAGCATACCCAACCAGGATCACGGCCGTGACCACGTAGGCCGCCACCATGTAGCCTCCGTTGTCAGGCGGCATCGAGTCCGTCCTGCCGCTCTTCCTCCGCCAGGGCCAGGCCGTAGCGGAGCGTGACCAGGCCGGCAAAGAGCAGCATGAACACCAGCGTGGAGACCAGGAGCGTGCGCAGCATCTCGGGCGGCAGCGACGGCGCGCTCGGCTTGAGCACCACGGGCTGCGGATGGAGGGTGCGGAAGAGGTAGACGCTCAGATGGATGAACGGCACCAGCAGCAGGCCGAGGACGCCGACTACGGCGCTGAAGCGGGCCCGCTCGGAGGGATCGTGCAGTGCCGCGCGCAGCGCGAGATAGCCGACGAAGAGGAAAAAGAGGAACAGGGTCAGCGTGAGCCGGGCGTCCCAGGTCCACCAGGTGCCCCAGATCGGCTTGGCCCAGATCGGCCCGGTGGTGAGCATGACCACCCCGAAGACGACTCCCACCTCGGCCGACACCGCCGCGAAGCGGTCCAGCCGGCGGTCGTTGAGCCAGAGGTAGAGACCGCCGGAAAGACCCACCAGGGAAAAGGCGAGCAGCGCGCTCCACGCGGCCGGCACGTGAAGGTAGAAGATCTTCTGGGCCAGTCCCTGCCGCGCCTCGGTCGGGGTGAACTGCAACGCGAGCAGGTACACCCCCGCCAGCGCCAGGAGCGCGAGCGCCGTGATCGCGATTCCTCGACGCACGAACGCGTGGGCGGAAGCCGTCCCGCTCACTCGTCCACCACCGCCGCGAAGGCCATCGTGCAGAGCGTCACGAACACCACGTCATAGAGGGCGAGTAACCTAAGCCACCCCAGCATCTCGCTCAACGGACGGGCGTCGAGCAGCCGGGAGGTCACCTGTACCGCGCCGATGAGGGGCGGGACCATGAAGGGCAGCAGCAGCACCGGCAGCATCAGCTCGGC
>JACCRH010000061.1 GCA_013813675.1 Gemmatimonadales bacterium | reverse complement strand
CGGCGTCCCCCCGGATCTACCGACCTGGCGCCATACCTATCATTCGATTCCCCGCCTGGTGCTCGATTACCTGGTGGTCCGCAATCGGGTGGGCGCCATTCGCGCCGCCGGGGTGCGCAGAGTGGACCAGAACCCAAATGACCGAGGGCCGACCGTGTTCGGGTCGGACCACCATCCGTTGCTGGCCCGGATTGATCTCGCCTCATGATCGAGTCGTTGGGTCTCGCGCTCCCGTGGTGGGGCTGGGTATTTCTCGCGCTCGGGCTGATCGCCCTGGTGGGGGTGATCGGCGCTTTGTTCCTGCCAGATTGGCCCACGCCGGACTACCAGCTCGGATTCGAGGCGGAGCCCGGGTCGGACCGCTTCGTCGACTCCGCGGCGCGCTTCCTCAACACCCCGCTGCTGCGTGGCGGCAGCGCCGAGCTACTCCAGAACGGCGACCGCTTCTACCCCGCCATGCTCGAGGCGATCCGAAGCGCCAAGGACACGGTCAACTTCGAAGTCTACATCTTCGAGTCGGACGCCACCGGGCGAGAGTTCATCGAGGCGTTCAAGGAGCGGGCCCAGGCCGGCGTCGAAGTCCGACTCCTGCTGGATTGGTTCGGCTCAATCAGGCTCAAGCGGGCGGACAGCCGGGGGCTACGGGACGCCGGGGTCAAGCTGGAGTTTTTCCGGCCGCCCTCGCTCCGGAACCTGGTGCGGATGTACCGGCGGACTCACCGTCGGGCGGTCGTGATCGACGGCATGGTCGCCTTTACCGGAGGCGCCGCGGTCTCCAACAAGTGGCAGGGCGACACCAGGACTCCCCATCAGTGGCGGGACAGCATGACCCGCGTCACCGGCGCGTTGGTGGGGGGCGTGCAGTCGGCATTCGCCGCCAACTGGGTCTATTGCTGTGGGGAGTTGATCGGGGGACCCAGGTTCTACCCCGAGACCAAGGGTGCCGGCCGGGTGTGCGCGCTGTCCGTGGTCAGCTCACCCTCCGAGGCACAGCAGCCCATCCGGCTCCTCTTCTGGCTCAGCTTCATCAACGCCCAGCGAACTCTGTGGATCACGAGCTCGTACTTCATTCCCGACCGCCACCTCAGGAAAGCGGTTCAGGCACGCGCCCGCGCCGGCGTAGACGTCCGGATCCTCGTCCCCGGCAACCACACCGACGCACTGCCGGTGCAATATGCGGGTCGCTCGTTCTACGAGGAGCTCCTCGCGGCGGGCGTACGCATCTTCGAGTTCCAGGCGTCGATGATGCATGCCAAGACCGTCGTGGTGGACGGCCGGTGGTCCCTGGTGGGCTCGGCCAACATGGACGAGCGGAGCATGGAGATCAACGAGGAGAATCTCCTGGGGATCGCGGACACCGGGTTCGCCCGGTCGATCGTCGAGGGCGTCGAGCAGGACCTGGCCCGGTCGAAGGAGATCAAGCTCGACACCTGGCGCCGGCGGCCGCCGCATCACCGGGTGCTGGAGAAGCTGGCGACGTTATTGATCGAGCAGTATTGACGGTCGGGCGGCCGTCCTTCGCTCACCCCCCCGCGATCGCCGCCACCACCGTGATCTCGTCCCCCTCCCGGACCGGCGTGGCAAACCCGTTGCGGAAGCGGATGTCCTCGTCGTTCAGGTAGTAGGTGACGAAGGGATAGGGCCCGCCCGCCGTGTCACGCAGGCGCGGGGCCAGGCGGGGGAACCGGTCGGCGACCTGGGCAACGACGTCCCCCAGCGTGGTGCCGCTGGCCTCGAGGGTGGACTGGCCGTCGGCCAGCTTGGCCAGCACGGTGGGCAGGCTAAAGGTCACGGCCATAGAGCGCCTCCAGTTCTCGGATTCTCGGTGCGATGAGGGGGGCCTCGGGCAACACGCCCTGCAGCGCCTCCACGGTCTTGAGTCCATTGCCGGTGATGCAGAGGACCACCTCGTCCTCGGGGCCGAGCCGGCCCTGGCGGGCGAGTGCGAGCGCCCCGGCCACGGTGGCGCCGCCCGCCGTCTCGGTGAAGATGCCGGTGGTCTCGGCCAGGAGCCGGATGCCGGCAACCAGATCCTGGTCGGCGACGCCGGCGACCCATCCTCCGGTCCCGCGGATCGCCTGGGCGGCAAAGCGCCCGTCGGCCGGATTGCCGATCGCGATCGACCGGGCAATGGTGTCGGGGACGACCGGCTGGATCTGCTCGCCGCCCGACTCGACCAGCCGCACGATCGGCGCGCAACCCTGGGCCTGCGCGCCGTAGAGCCGGGGTGCCGGGCCCGAGACCAGTCCTGCCTTGGCGAACTCGCCGAATCCCTTCGCCAGCTTCGTCACCAGCGACCCACCGGCCATCGGCGCCACCACCGCGGTAGGCGCCCGCCAGCCGAGTTGCTCGCAGATCTCGAAGGCGACGGTCTTGGAGCCCTCGCCGTAGTAGCCCCGGAGGTTGATGTTGACCAGGCCCCAGCCGTACCGGTCGGCGGCCTGGGTACAGAGTCGGTTGACGTCGTCGTAGTTGCCCCGGACGCGGACCAGACGCGGGTTGTACACCGCGGTCCCGACCACTTTGCCGATCTCGAGATCGTGGGGAATGAAGATCCAGGCGGCGAGGCCGGCCCGAGCGGCTTGAGCGGCGACGGCGTTGGCCAGGTTGCCGGTGGAAGCGCAGCCGACCGTATCGAGGCCGAACGCGCGGGCCGCGTTGATCGCGGAGGCGACCACCCGATCCTTGAAGGACAGCGAAGGGTGACACACGCTGTCGTTCTTGATCCACAGTCGGCCGACGCCCAGGCGGCGCGCCAGCGCCGGCGCATCCACCAGCGGGGTAAACCCGCTGTCGAGCGAGAGCAGCGGCTCGCCCTCGAACGGCAGCCACTCCCGGTAGCGCCACAGCGACGCGCTGCGCGAGGCGATCGTCGCCGCGTCGGGCAGCGGGCGGTCCGGATCGTAGACCGGCTCCAACGGCCCCAGACACTCCTCGCAGATCGCGACCGGCGCGGCGGGCTGGGAGGCTCCGCACAGCCGGCAGGCCTGTGGGAGCGGGCGCGGAGCCTGGGTGGTGCGCGATTGTCCGCGTTCTGGAATCAGGGCGGTAGTCATGCCGATCTCTCCCCCTCACTGCCCCGAGCCCTGCGGCACCGGCCCCAAAAAGAAGAAGCGCCCGGTGCCAAAAAGCACGCGGGTCGCGAGGCTTTTTAGCATTTGTTTAACGTGGCTGCAATACGCCGCAAATTACCACGGGCTTCGGTTATGGTGGCTATGATAGGCGTTTGCCAGGCCGGGCGCAAGACCATCACAGGCTCTCCGACACGTTATTCTTGACGCGCAGCGACGTTACACGTATACTGCACGTATACTGCACGTATTACGTGGAGGCACCATGCAGAAGAAGCTCACCATCACCATTGATGAGGCCGTATACCGCGGCCTTTACCGGGTCGTGGGTCCGCGCCGCATAAGCCAGTTCATCGAGGCCATCGTCCGGCCGCACGT
>JACCRH010000045.1 GCA_013813675.1 Gemmatimonadales bacterium | reverse complement strand
CTCTTTCGCCTCGCGGCGTCACTCGAGGCGGCGCGGCCCTGGAAGGATCGGCGACCAGGAGTGTGGGCGGGGTCCAGCTGAGTCGCCGCGATCGGGTCGGCCGTACCCGCCCGCTCATCGCTCGTCGCGGCACCCCTGCACAAGCGCTTCAGCCGCGTCGCGCTGCTCCTGAACACCCCGCTGGGCACAAGCTGGGCATGACGACGCGGCACTCAAACCCGCGGTGCGGCCGGTGTCCTGGCTCTTGGGCGCGCGGAACTACGGATTCGGGCCCTGCTCGGCCCATCGGTCGAGGCTGATCTGATGACCCGGTCCTCGAAGACGCCGTGGCGGTCCGTGACGTTGCCCGCGCAACCGACGTCTCCTATGCCGCCGCCCACGCCGCCGCCCACGCCGCCGCCCACGCCGCGCGGCGGTGGTACGCTACTCACCGGACGCCATGCACGCCGAGTTTGGGCCGGGCTTCCGGCTCATCAGCAGCCGCCACGAGGACCATCGCACCCCGTCGGGTGTTACCCAGGCGTTTGTCTACTGTCTATGCCGTATTGATGGGAAAACGGAGGAACAGTAGCGGGCAGCGTCGCGGGGTTCTGCACTTGACGTATCAAAATGGATTGATATATTGCCATCCATGAGCACCCGGCAACTTCCCATGCCTATGCGGGACGATCATAAATTGGCCGAGCAGGTTCATCGCGAGATAGGCGCCACCGACTATCTCAGCGTCCTGGCTGGTCAGTCCGGCAATGCCGAGAACGAGGAAGCCGGCGACCGCGCCGAGCCCGCCGACCGAGGCGGTAACATGCGCAGTGAGATTCGACTTGCGGAGCGCGGGTGTCATCCCCTATCGCCAGCTAGAATGAGGGACTCAGAGTCTGGCTCGGCGTAGGAGCTGTGCGTTCGCCGCCACGATGACGGTGCTGAGCGACATCAACACGGCGCCAACCGCGGGCGAGAGGAGAATGCCGGCGCGGGCGAGCACCCCGCCGGCGAGCGGGATCGCGACGATATTGTATCCGCTGGCCCACCAGAGGTTCTGGACCATCTTCCGGTAGCTCGCGCGCGAAAGGGCGATGATCCTGGCTACGTCTCGCGGATCGTTCCGCACCAGGATGACGTCACCGGCCTCGACCGCAACGTCGGTCCCGGCCCCGATCGCAATGCCGACATCAGCAGTGACCAGTGCCGGCGCGTCGTTCACGCCATCACCGACCATGGCCACCCGCTTCCCCTGCCGCTGCAACTCCTCGATCTTCGCCGCCTTCTCCTCCGGCAGCACCTGGGCGATGACCGTGTCGATGCCGAGCTCCCTGGCCACGGCATCGGCCACGGCCTTCGCGTCGCCCGTCAGCATGGCCACCTCGATGCCCAGCGCGTGCAGCCGGCGAACGGCCTCAGACGACTCCGGCCGAATGGCGTCAGCCACGGCGAAGGCGGCCTGGAATCGCTCGCCTTCGAGCAGGTAGATGACGCTCTGCCCCCGCGCGGCGGCTGCCTCCGTAAACTGGGCGAATTCCGGCGGCAAGTTCGCGCCAAGGCGACGAATCAGATTCGGCCCCCCGACGGCGAGCCGCCGTCCGTCGACAACACCTCGAACGCCGTAACCGGGTATGGCCTCGAACCCCGTCGCGCGGGGGATCTGGAGCCCCCGCTCGCGCGCGCTCGTCACCACGGCGCGGGCAACGGGGTGCTCGGCATCCTGCTCGAGGGCCGCGGCCAGTCGGAGCGGTTCCCCCTCGTCCAGTGCGCCGCCGGCAAGAATCTCGACGACTCGATGCTCCCCCAACGTCAGCGTGCCCGTCTTGTCGAAGACCACCGTATCGAGGAGTCGGGCCTCTTCGAGCCCCCGCCGGTCGCGCACCAGGAGTCCGTTGCGAGCACCCAGTGTCGTCGAAATCGCGATGACCAGCGGGACCGCCAGCCCAAGCGCGTGGGGGCACGCGATCACGAGCACGGTGACCAGCCTTTCCACCGCGAACGCCGGGTCTGCCCCCGCTGCGAGCCAGGCGACCAACGTGACCGCTCCGGCCACGAGCGCCGCTATGGTGAGCCAGTAGGCCGCGCGGTCCGCCAGCGCCTGCGCCCGGCTCCGCGACTGTTGCCTGCTCGACGAGTCGCATGATTCCGGCGAGCATCGTCTGCTCACCTGTCCCAGTCACCTGAACGCGCAGCGACCCCGCCTCGTTCACTGTCCCCGCGATCACCCGGTCACCGCCGTTCTTGCCAACCGGCATGGACTCACCCGTAATCATCGATTCATTGACGCTACTGCGGCCCTCGACCACAACTCCGTCGACCGGAATCCGTGTCCCAGGGCGGACC
>JACCRH010000043.1 GCA_013813675.1 Gemmatimonadales bacterium | reverse complement strand
CCGGGGGCGGTACTACGCATCGGCCATGGAGTGCGGGAAGTCGTGAATGGCTCGCTCGTCGGGTGCAGGCTCTCGCGCAGGAGTCTACACGCCTCCGGGGAACGTCCACAAGAACGCTGGACCGCCGTGGCGGTCACGGAAGAGCCTTCGGCCCATCCCCTCGAGTGAAGATCAACGTGGCCGAGCGCCCCCCGTAGGTCGCCCGGACCAGGTTGACCTGGTCGGCGAAGCGCTCGGTGAGGAGCCGGTTGGTGACGGTGGCTCCCTTGAGTCCCCCGGAGACCCGCGCCCGCGAGCGCACGGTGAGGACGTCGCCGTGGAGTGAGCCCCCGTCCCATGCCAGCGCCACCGGTGCTCCGCTGCGGTCGAGGAGGACGAACCGGCCGGTGAGATAGCCCCGCAGCGACGCTCCCGCCGGCTGCTGTCCCGGCGGCGCGCCTACCGCCGGCCCGATGTCGTCGGCGAAGAGCCGGACGGCCACGCTCACCGCACCGCCCGGCTCCTGGGAGAGCTCGGTGGCCGAGGTGTGAGTCGGGTGGCCGCCCGCGAAGACCAGCCAGGCCGCGATGAGCGGGAGGAGGCATGCCCCACTCACCACGGGGTCCGCTCGGCCGCCATCGTCACGGCCACGATCACGACCACGGTGGACACCGCGACGACCCTCATCCGATGTCCCAGGCCCAGATCCACCGCGGCGAGTGCCAGCCCCGCCGCGCCGAGGATGACGAGCTGCCCCAGCTCGATCCCCAGGTTGAAGCCCAGGAGCGGAACCGCGATGGAGCCGCTGAAGAAGTCGCGGAGATAGTTGGCGAACCCCGCCCCATGCACCAGGCCGAAGACACCGGCGAACACCGGCCGGTAGCGCCCGCCCCACGGCGCCGAGGCGCGATCGCGGACCAGCAGGTTCTCGATGCCGGTGGCCGCGATCGTCACCGGAATGAGGAACTCGATGACGGCGGTGGGCAGGCGGAGCGACCCGGTGACGGCCAGGGCCAGCGTCACGGAGTGACCAACAGTGAAGGCGGTTACCACCCACGCCGCCGACCGCCAATCGCGGCCGCGATAGATGGCCGCGAGCGCGAGCAGAAACAGCATGTGGTCCCACGCCGCCGGATCGGCGATGTGATGGAACCCGAGCTGAAGGAAGGCGAGCAGATCGGACATGACCTATTCCTCGCCTACGGCCATCCGAGCAAGCACCTGCTTCGTCTCGGCGGGCTGGAAGGGATCCCACTGGGGATTGATCTCGAGCGCGGTCTCGAGATAGCGGCGCGCCTGGGCGTTCCGGCCCAGCGCGCTCTCGATCATGCCCGCATGATAGAAGAGCGACGCATCGCGGGTTCCGAGGGCGAGGGCGTGCCGCATCTTTTCCCGCGCCTCCGCCGGCCGGCCCGCCCGGTAGAGCGCCCAGGCCAGCAAGTCCCACCCGTACACGTCCCGGCGGACCTCGATCTCGCTTTCCGCGCGCGCGAGCACCGTGGACACTTCCCGGCCGCGGTCGAGAAGAAAGAGTCCCCACAGTCGATGGAACGTGTCGGCTTGGCCCAGCACGGTGACCGACATGGCGCGGTAGTACTCCTCGGCCTTCACGCTGTCGCCCGAGGCGGTGTAGGCCTGATACAGGAGCCCTAGTGTGCCGGGATCGAGTGTCCTCGCGATGGCGCGCTCGCCGTATGCGATCGCCTCGCCCCAGCGGCCCCGCGCGGCCGCCGTGCGAGCCAGCGCGTCCAGCAGCCGATGGTCGTCGGGCTGGAGCGCCAGCCCCGCCTCCAGCTCGGCTTCGGCCTCACGCACCCGGCCCTGACGCAGCGCCAGGTCCCCCAGCCGCCAGTAGAACCAGGCGAGGTGTGCGGCGGGCATCGCGTGCCGCCCGGACGCCTCGTCGCGCGCCTCGCGCAAGAGCCGTCGGGCCTCGGCGGTCCGCCCGCGGATCTCCTCCCACCGGGCGTAGCGCGGCGCGACGGCCAGATCGCCGCGCGAGGTGTACAGCATTCCGAAGGTGCGGCGGGCCTCCTCGTAGTCTCCCAGCTCCAGCTGAATATCGCCCAGCATGGCGCGGGCGGGGCGGTATGTCGGCTCCAGCGTCGTCAATCGCTCGGCGACCGCACGGGCCTCCGTGAAGCGATGCTGGCCCATGAGGCTTGACGCCAGCACCTGGAACGCCTCCCCGTTGCGGCCGGCGCGAAGCCCGAGCGAACGGCGCGCGTGGTTCTCGGCCCGGCGGAGGTCACCGTCGCCGCCTCCCCCGCGGGCCCGCTGCAGATAGAGGCGGGACAACTCGGCGAAATCCCGGGCGGCTAGCGAGTCCCTCGCCACCCGCGCCTGAAAGAATTGGATGTCCATCTCCAGCACTTCGGCCTCGGAGAAGCGCGGCGCGGCGGAAGCGTCGGCCGTCTCCAGCGACCGGGCGACCGCGAACGCCGAGCCCACCGCGCCGAGAAACAGCGCGGTGAGCCCGGCACGCCACCTGCCGAGAATCGGGGTCAGTTGGGCGCCCCGACGTAGGGGAACGTCCCGCTGATCGGCGAGTCGTTGGCCACGTTGTCCGTGGTGAGAGCTTCCTTGCCCGCCGCTCCGGCCGGATCGGCGCCGAAGGGATCGCCGAAGACCGCGAGTAGCGCGAGGTCAACCACGTCGTCGGTCAGCAGGCGGCCGCCGTATCCGTCCGCAAACGGCGCGAGCGGAAGCCAGGTCAGCCAGCCTGCGCCCGACGAGGCATTGGGGTCCTTGTCGGTCTGGACGATCAGCATGTCAGGCAGCAGCACGCTGCCGAGGGTGTTGGCGTACTCGGCGGAGCGTCCGGCCACGCTGCCGCTGCCCGTAATGAATCCCAGGATCTCCGGGCCGACTCTCGCGGCGTCCTCAGCGGGACCGATGGTGCCGTGGGTCGGATGGCTGGCTTTGCTCAGCAGCACCTCGCTGATGAGCGGATTGCCCAGCCGCTGGATCTGGTCGAAGGACTGGGGCGTGCCGGGGCCGTTGTCGTCGCTGCACCCCGCCGCGCCCAGGCCGAGGCCCACGACGGCGGCGCCGAGCGTGATGCGGCGGAGATGGTGCCCGAGGATAGTGCGCTGCATGAGTGTCTCCCTGGTGTGTGCGATGGTCGGTGTCATCGGCTGATGGTCCCCCAGATGCCCAGCCTGCCCGGGGCGCCGTTCTCGATCAGCGAGCTCGGCAGCTCGACGACGAGCGAAAGCACGTTGAACCCCGCGAGGTAGTTGACGCCGGGGCTACGGAAGAAGAACGGAGCCGAGGGGTTCGGGGTGAGGGCACAGGGCTGAGACAGCTCACCGCCCTCAGGCTTGCGGTCCGGCAGGATGCAGAAGAAGGCCTCGAGGTCGAGGAAAAACGGGTCGTCCCGGGGACCGGCGAAGACTTGGATGTCAGTGCTGCTGCCGAGACTGGTGTTGATCGGCCCGCTGACGGCCGAGGAGACATCGGCCACTTCGTTGTCGGAGGCACCCTGGACCGGCGGAGGCACTGGGCCGCGGACCTCGACCTGCTGGTCCGCCCCTGTGCCGGTGAAGGTGACTTGGATGACCTGATCCTCCTGCGCGTCGCCGTCGTTGTCGACCTTGAACTGGTAGAGCAGATCCGGATCGAACGAGGCATCGGCCGCGGTGGCGCCCGGGGTGAGAAACGCGCGGCTGTTCATCACGAGAGCGATGCGGCCGGGCGCGGAGCCGGGGAACGCATAGACGTCCGTCATGTCCAGCTTGGGACTCATCTCGACTTCGGCGGTGTCCTGGTGATCCGATCCGATGGCGAGCCCGGCCGCGCCGGCCGCGCCGGCGAGCACCAGCAGCCCGGCGGCGAGCGTGCGCCGGCGTGTGTGAGGTCTGACGCTCATGACCTGTGTTCTCCTTGACGGGGGTGATGTACCGGCGCGTGGGTGTGCGCGTCCGTGCCTGGGTTGCGCCCGTGTCGAGAGAACGGATGCATTGCGGTCGGTCGGTCGGGTGGTG
>JACCRH010000022.1 GCA_013813675.1 Gemmatimonadales bacterium | reverse complement strand
CGGCGAACCCGCTCTTGCCGAGGCCGACGACCGCCACCTCGCGGCCGCTGTGGCGCCAGGCCTCCAGCAGCGGGATGCCGGCCACGCTCACCGCACCTTCAGCGTGGAGAGCGCCACCAGCGCGCAGAGCAGGCCGAGAATGTAGAACCGGGTCACCACGGTGGTCTCGGCCCACCCCAGCTTTTCGAAGTGATGGTGCAGCGGCGCCATCCGGAAGAAGCGGTGGGCATCGGCGTATTCCTTCCCCCGGGTGCGCTTGTACCACTTGTAGGTGCCGGTCTGAAGCAGCACCGAGATCGCCTCCGCGGCGAACACCCCGCCGATGAGCAGCAGGAGGAACTCGGCCTTCAGCAGGATGGCGACGGTGCCGAGCGCGCCGCCGATCGCGAGGCTCCCGGTGTCGCCCATGAAGACCTGGGCCGGATGGGCGTTGAACCAGAGGAAGCCGACGGTCGCGCCCATGAGCGAGGCGCAGAAGATGGCGAGCTCGCCCGCGCCGGGAAGATAGAACAGGTTGAGATAGCTCGTCACGTCGGTCCGCCCGAACAGGTAGGCGAAGCCGGCGAACGCCGCCGCCGAGATTCCCGCGAGCCCGGTCGCGAGCCCGTCGAGCCCGTCGGTGAGGTTGACGGCGTTGCTGCTCCCGGTGATCACCACGGTCACGAAGAGCACGTACAGCAGCGGCGCGAAGTTGACCACGAGGTACTTGAAGAAGGGCAGCGTGGTGGCGGTGGCCGGGATCGTCTCGGTGGGCACCACCGGATTGTAGGCGAGGAAGAGGCCCAGCAGCACGCCGAAGCTCACCTGCCCCGCGAGCTTCCATTTGGCCACCAGTCCCCGCGGCTTCCCCTGCACGATCTTGAGGTAGTCGTCGACGAACCCGATACACCCCATCCAGAGGATGGACAGCATAGCGACGACCACGAACCGATTGGTGAGGGGCGCCCAGAGCAGCGTGGGGACGATGGTCGCGAGCAGGATGATGAGCCCGCCCATGGTCGGCGTCCCCCGCTTGCTCTGATGACTGGCCGGCCCCTCGGCCCGGATCACCTGCCCCACCTTGCGCGCCCGGAGCCGCCGGATCACCGGCGGTCCCAGGGCGAAGGCGAGCAGCAGCGCCGTCACCGTCGCTCCCGCGGCCCTGAAACTGATGTAGTTGAAAAGATTGAAGATGATGTACGTCTGGCCGAGCGGCGCGAGCCAATGATAGAACATCCGTCCTCAGCCGAGAGAATTGGCGCGAGCGGTGAGCGCCGGAAGTATACGTTCGAGCGCCACCCCACGGGATGCCTTCAGCACCACGACCTCGTCGCCCCGCAGCCGATCCACCAGCAGCGGAACGAGCGCCAGGGGATCGGCCGCGGTGACCAGGCGCTCCCCGAGGCGGGACCCGTAGGATTCCAGCGCGGGCACGAAGTCCCCCACCGCCGCCAGCAGATCAGGATTCAGGTCCACCAATTCCCCCGCCACTTGCGCGTGGAGCTCCGGGGAATCCGGGCCCAACTCCCGCATCGTCCCCGCCACGAAGACCAGACGGCGCCCCTGCCGCAGGCTCCTCGACGTAGCCATCACCGCGCGGAACGATTGTGGGTTGGCGTTGTAGCAGTCGTTGAGAATCGTGAGGTCGCCCACCTGGAGCAGCTCGCCCCTCCCGCCGGGAAGGGTGAACCGCTCCAGCGCGTCCGCCACGGCCCGCAGCTCGAGCCCCAGCTCCTCGGCCACGGCCCACACCCGCATGGCATTGTCCGCCTGATGCAGCCCGCGGGCCGCGAGGGTGAACTCGATCCCACCGATGGTGAGCGCCGGCCGGGCGTCCGGACCGAGCACCACTCGATCGGGTACGAGGTCGGCGCCCTCGAGCGCGGCCGTGCGCACCCGGTGCGCCCGCCGTCGTGCGCCGGCCGCGAGCACCGGCGGATCCACTCCCACCACGGCCAGATCGGCACCGTCCGTAAGGGAAAGCTTCTCCTCCATCACCCGGGCGAGTGAGCCGAAGCCTTCGAGGTGCCCGGCAACCGCGTTGGTGATCACCACTACCCCCGGCACGATGATCTCGCGGTATCGCGCGATCTCACCGGGAAGGTTGGCTCCCGCCTCGACCACCAGCGCCTCGGTGCCTTCGGGCGCCTCCAGAATCGTGAGCGGGACCCCGACCAGGTTGTTGAGGTTGGCGCGCGTGGCGTAGGTGTCGTAGCGGGTGCCCATCGCGGCCGCGAGCATCTCTTTGGTGCTGGTCTTTCCGTTCGTGCCGGTGACGGCGACCACCGGTCCGGGAATCGTCCCCCGCCGTGCGCGGGCCAAGGACCCGAACGCCCGCAGCGTGTCGGGCACCTCCAGCAGCGACAGCCCGGCAACCGGTGGCGTGCCGACTCGAACCACCGCGGCCACCGCCCCCGCGGCGGCGGCGGCGGGCAGAAACTCGTGAGCGTCGAATCGTTCCCCGCTGAGCGCCACGAACAGCGCGCCCGGCACAATGGACCGGGTGTCGGTCGAGATCCCGGCGAACGTCCTGCCGTTCCCCCCACCGGCGACCCCGAGCGCCTGGCGCACCGCCTTCTCCGGCCACGGGGGCGTGGGCGGGCCCGTCTCTTCACCCTTCACTTTTCACCTTTTACGGCCTTTTCCACGATCGCCCGCTCGTCGAAAGGAACTCTCTCCGTGCCCAGCACCTGGTAGGTCTCGTGTCCTTTTCCTGCCAGCACCAGGGTATCGCCGGCACCTGCCTGCTCGAGCGCGGTGTGAATCGCGGTGAGGCGATCGGGGATCCGCAGGTGCGCGGCGCCGCCCATTCCCTGCTCGATGTCGTCGATGATCGCCCCCGGATCCTCGGTGCGCGGATTGTCCGATGTCACCACCGCCAGGTCGGCCCCCTGGGCGGCAATCCGCCCCATGAGTGGACGCTTGCCCTTGTCCCGGTCGCCGCCGCAGCCGAACACCACGACCAGCCGGCCTGCCGTGAGCGGCCGCAGGGTCGCGAGCGCGCGCTCCAGCGCGTCGGGCGTGTGCGCGTAGTCGCGGAGAACGACACAGGGGATCTCGCTGAGCAGCTCCATCCGGCCCGGAACCTGGGGCGTGGACGAGAGTCGCGCGCTGACCTCGCCGAGCCGAAGGCCGATTCCCAGCGCGCAGGCAGCCGCGGCGAGGGCGTTGGCCACGTTGAAATCGCCCAGCAGTGGCAACGAGACCTCGGCGGTCCCGAAGCACCCACCGAGGCGAAAGCGACTGCCGGCCGCGTCGAGCACGATGCCGGTGGCCCGCACGTCCGCCGCGGGATGCAGTCCGAACGTCACCCGCCGCGACCGCGTGGGCAGCGCCTGCCATGCGGTGTCGTCCAGGTTGACCACCTCCACGCCCGACCCGGTCAGCATGCCCCCCAGCCTGAGCTTGGCGGCAAGATACGATTCCATCGTCGAGTGATAGTCCAGATGGTCGCGGGTGAGATTAGTGAAGACGCCGGCGGCGAAGGCGAGACCGTCGAGGCGGCCCTGATCGAGGCTGTGCGAAGATGCCTCCATGGTCACCCGATCCACGCCTCGCTCCACCAGGACGGCGAGCGTCGCCTGCAGATCGATCGGCCCCGGCGTGGTGAGCGTCCCCGCGGTCGACGCGACTGGCTCGCCACGTCCGTCGAACGCGCCCAGGGTGCCGATGCTTCCGGACGAGCCGCTGGCGTTCAGCAGGTGGCGAATGATGCCGGTCGTGGTGGTCTTACCGTTGGTTCCGGTCACGCCGACCAGGCTGAGCCGCCGCGCGGGATGCCCGAACCAGGCGGCACCGAGGACGAGCGCGGCCCGGCGGCCGTCCCGCACTACGATCTCGGGCACGGCGGAGCCCGACGGGGCTTCGACGACGACGGCGCCCGCCCCGCGCCGGATCGCGTCGGTCACGAAGCGGTGTCCGTCCACCTGCGAGCCCCGGACCGCCAGGTAAACCGATCCCGGGCCGACCGAACGGCTGTCCACGCTCAGGTCGGAGGGAACCGGACCCTCCGCTGGCGCGGCAACCAGCAGATCGGCCCTACCCAGTTCGACCAGCAGCTCGCGCCAGGTGAGGCGCATCGGGTCAGCGAGTCCCATTCATTCGGCCCATACCATCACCGACGTGCCCGGCCGGGCCGACTCGCCCGCGGCCGGCACCGTGCGCGTCACCCGGCCCACCCCGCGGAGGCTCATTCGAAATCCTCGCCGGTGCAGCGCCAGGGCGGCTTCGCGCACCGAGCGGCCGCCCACGCTCGGCACTGGAACCGGAACCGGAACCGGCGCTGCATTGGATGGGCGATACGGCCAGCCGACCACTACCACCGGCTTCCGCACCGGGTTGCCCCCCGCGGGGGACGCCGGGCTCGGGGCGACCAGGACCTCCGGCGCCGCGATCCTCCCTCGATTGATGGCGACCCGGCGGGAGGCGAGCGACTGCTGGAGCATCATCCGGGTGACCGGCGCCGCCGTGCGCCCGCCGTAGTAACTCCCCTTGGGACTGTCGATCTTCACGATCACGACGAGCTGGGGATCGTCGGCCGGGAAGATCGCGGCGAAGGTCGAGTTGTATTTGTTCTCGACATAGCGCCCGTTCTGGTAGCGCCGGGCGGTGCCCGTCTTCCCCAGCACGGGATAGTTGACGAGCTGCGCCTCGCCGCCGGTCCCTCCTTCAGCCACCGCGCTCCGCAGGTACTCGCGCAGGCGCTCCGCCACGTCACGGCCGATCACCCGGCGCACCGGCTCCGGCTCGCGGCGGAAGAGCACGGTGCCCGACGGATCCCGGACCTCGCGGACCAGCGTGGGGGCCATCAGGACGCCGTCGTTGGCCAGGGCGCCATACGCCGCCGCGAGCTGAACCGGCGTCACCGCAAACTCGTAGCCCATCGCCAGGCTGGCCCGGGTGAACATCGGCACCCCCTGGTGCGGCCGCTCCAGGATGCCCCGCGACTCCGACGGGAACTCGGCGCCGCTCGAGCTTCCGAACCCGAAGTCGCGCAACATGTCGTACTGCTGTTCCGGGGTCAGCCGCATGCTGAACTTGGCCATCGCGATGTTGCTGGAGATCCGGATGGCTTCGGCCAGGGTGAGATTGCCGTGGTGCGGGTGCACGTCCCTGATCGGGCGGGTGCGCCCGCTTCGGGTGACGGGCATGAGCCAACTTCCACCTTCGCCGAACACCTGGTCGGCGCTGTCCACCAGGTTGTGCTGCAACAATGCCGCCGCGGTGAAGAGCTTCACCGTCGAACCTGGCTCGAAGGGGTCGGTAAATACCGAGGCCCGCGGCACCGTGGGCCCACCGACCTGCTGAGAGGCCAGGGCCAACAGCTCGCCGGTCTTCGGATCCAGGAAGACCACGTCGCCGCCCTCCGCCTGCATTTCCTTCAGCGCGTCGGCCAGCCCGCGCTCCGCGATCTCCTGAAGCTCGGTGTCGATGGTGAGAACGACGTCGTTGCCCGGCAGGGGGTCGCGCACCCGCCGCGACGGAGACGCATAGCGCCGCCCCGCGCGGTCCTTCAGGAGGACCTCCTCCCCCGGCTTGCCGGTGAGAATCGAGTCCAGCGCGAGCTCGAGGCCGGCGCCGCCGGTAGCGCGGTCCGTCTCGAGGCCGCCGATGATCGGCCGGGCGAGATCACGGGACGGATAGAATCGCTGAAAGATGCCTTCGAGGTGCACGCCGGCCATCGAGCGCAGCGGCTGGACCTGGGTGGCGTTGTAGGGACCGTGCAGATAGATCCAGCGCTTCTTCGCCTGGATCTCCCGATCGAGGGACGCTGCCGGAAGGCCCAGACTCCGGAGGATCGTCCGCAACGCCGCCCGGGGATCGTCCAGCTCGTTGGGGGCGATGCCGACGTGGTAGAACTCCTGGGTGAGAGCCAGCGGGACGCCGTTGCGGTCGTACAGCGCACCCCGGCGAGCCTCCAGCACCTGCCGCTCGGTTCGCTTGCTCTGCGCTTCCTTCGCCCAACGCTCGCCCTCGAGGATCTGGACCTGGACCGCCCGGGCCAGCAGCGCCGCGACGCCGAGAGCGAAGCCGAACTGAATCGCCCCGATCCGGGCCATGGTGGTCGCCATCAGGGCCTGACCGCGGGAGAGGGTGAGACGGGAAGCAGGGTGAGCTCGGAGTCCGACGGCTGGTGCAGTCCGAGCAACCGCTCCGCCAGGGGCACCAGCACTTCCCGGCTCGATGCCACTCGGATCTGACGCTCCAGCTCGGCCCGTCGCGCGTCCAGAGCCACACGCTCCTCCCGAAGCTCGCCCAGATGGCGGGCGGCGCGAAAGCCGGCGCCTTGACGCGCCGCGATCGCGAGTAGCACACAGACGAAGAACACCAGCCAGACCATGAGCCAGTGCCGTCCCTTAATCTGCATGGCCCACTCGAAAGATCCTCAGCTTGGCGCTCCGGGCTCGCGGGTTCGAGGCGATCTCAGTGTCCGGCGGCAGTATCGGCTTCCGCGGCTCCAGCCGGCCTAGGGGCCGGCCGCGACAGGTACAGACCGGCTGATGCGGGGGACAGACGCAGGCGCTGGCCCACTCGCGGAAGGCGAGCTTGACCAGCCGATCCTCACCGGAGTGATAGCTGATCACCCCGAGCCCGCCTCCCGGCGCGAGGGCGTCGCGAAACGCCGGCAGCGCGCGGGCCAGACCATCCAGCTCGTCGTTCACGGCGATGCGCACTGCCTGAAAGAGGCGGGCGAACTCGGAAGGGCCGGCTCGAGGACCGAGCGTAGCCCGGATCGCGTTTACCAGGTCGTCGCTTGTCCTGAACTCGGATCGCTCGCGGCGGCGGACGATTTCCCGGGCCAGCCGCCGGGCGCGCCGCTCGTCGCCATAGTCGGCGAAGATCCGCTCCAGGGTGTCCCCACCGGCCTGGTTCAACAGGTCGGCCGCCGAGCTTCCCCGCCCCTCCATGCGCATGTCGAGCGCCGCGCCCGGCCGGAAGGTAAATCCCCGTTCGGTCGCGTCCAATTGTCGGGAGGAGACACCCAGATCGAGGAGGATGAACCCGGGATGGAAACCGGCCACCGCACTCAACGCCGCTGGCGAATCGTAGGCCGCCCGGAGGTACCGAATCGCGTGATCGCCGAGCCGCTCCCGGCTGAACACGATCGCGGCGGGATCCCGGTCGATGGCGAGCAACTCGAGCCCGGCGCGACGCAAGGCCTCCGCGTGACCGCCGCCGCCCAGCGTCGCGTCCACCGCCCGGACGGCGCCCGCCGCTGCCGCGACGACCGGCTGGAGAAGCACGGGCATGTGGTACGCCGACTGTGGCTCGCTCATCGAGGACCCAACGGGTGAAATGACAACACCCCGTCCACCGGGACGGGGTGCAGCCTCGAATACTGGAGCGGGGCTGACGGGGCTCGAACCCGCGACCTCCGCAGTGACAGTGCGGCACTCTAACCAAGCTGAGCTACAGCCCCCAGCAACGCGGGCGGAATATAGGGGGTGGCCGGGGTTCGGGGTAGGCCCGAATACTACAGGGTGAACAGTGAATGGTAAAAAGTGAAAGGGTGTCGTACACCCACCCCGTTTCACCTTTACTGTTCACCGTTCACGCTTCACTTCCCGCCTACCGCCTCTTGCAGTACGCCTTCAGCATGGAGGCCACCCGCGGCTTGTACTGCTTGATGATGCCCAGGTTCTTGTCCACCGCTTCCTGGTTCACTGTTCGGCCCGCGGTCAAGGCGGTCTCGGCCTCCGTCAGCAGCGTCTCCTCCTGGCGGGCCAGCTCGCAGGACTTCTGTTTTTCCGCCTGCGGGTCGATCTGGGGCACCTGGAACAGTGTGGCCAGGCCCAGCAGGTAATTCGACGCCGGCCCCACCTTGCCGGTCGGGGTGGCCGACTGGACGGCGAGCCGGAGCAGCTCCGCCGCGCCCTGCAGGTCCTGCGGCTGCTGCAGCAACTTGGCCCCGGCGGTGTACAGCAGCGCGGCGGCGTTCTCCTTGGCCTGAGGGTCGCCGTACTTGATGGCGTACTCCAGGAACGGCAGCGCCTCCTTGGCCCGTGAGGTGCTGGCCATTGCGGTCGAGTCAGTGCCCTTCGCCGTGTCGCCCTTCGCGGGCGGAGTGGAGCTGGTCGGCCGGGGGGAGCCGCTCGTGGGCGCGGTCGTGCTCCCGGCACCGGTTGCCGGGGGCGCGTTGATCAGCGCCTGCGCCGCCTCCAGCGCCGGCACGATGGCGGTGGTGTCTTTGGCGATGATCCGGTTGGTCACGGCGACGACGCTGTCCACTTGTCCCGTCATCGAATAGCCGCGGTTCAGGTAACCGAGGAGCGTGGGATTATCGGGATACTTCCGCGCCCCGAGCTGGGCCCACTTGAGGAGCCTGAGAGTGTCGGGCTGCTCACCCTCGGCGGCGGCGGCCGAAATCTTGGTGAAGAACAGCGTGTCGGCCTTGGTGGAGTCGGTGGCGTACATCGTCTCCAGTGCATCCACGGCGCACTTGAAGTTGCTCAGGAACAGGCAGGCGTTGCTCTTGAGGTCATAAAGGTCGGCATTGTAGGGATCGATCTTGAGGCCCTCGTCGGCCACTTCGAGCGCGGTCTCCGGATGCCCACTCTGGAGGAAGTACTTGAACAGCTCCTCCCGGAGCTTCTGGTTGGTCGGCGCGACCCGCAGCATCTGCTTGAACGCGACCAGAGTCTTGGCCGTGTCCTTGGCCTGCTGATACTGGGTGGCGAGCGCGGTCCACACCGGAAGACTCGAGGGATCCCCCTTGGCCGAGGCCTGGAGGTGCTTCACGACCTCGGCGCGGGGCGCCTTCTTGTCCTGTGCCACGAGCGCGCGGCAGTAGTGGGCGAGGCCGTGGTTCGGGGCCACCTTGATCGCCTTGTTGGCGGCAGCGACCGCCTTGTCGGGCTTGCTGGTGCGCTGGTCGATGCAGGCCTTGGCATCGGGCAGCGACTCGACCAGCGGGTCGAGGGCCTGCGCCAGGCGTTTCCCGAATGCCTGCGGGCTCTCCCCCTGATTCTGGGCCAGGGTGACCACGTTGCCGGCGTCATCGTTCACGCCGAGGAGGCGGGCGGTGACGCTGTAGCGACCGCCCTGCCCCTTAGCCAAGGTCGACGTGATCAGGAAGCGGGCCTGGATATTCTTGGCCAGAGTCGTCGCGAGGGCCGGGCTCAGGATGGCGTCCGTGGGGTAGCCATACTGCGTCAGCGCGTCGTTCATCTGCTGCTGCTCGACCACCTGGAAATCGCGGCCGACCACGTCCTTCATCTGTTCCCGCATCCCGGTCCCGATCGCCACGGCCGGCGCGGAATCCGTGGGAGCAAATGCGAAGGGATTCGCGACCATGAACCGCGGCGCCACGGTGACCGCGTTGGTGCGGGCGTTGCGCGGGATACCCTGAGCCGCCAAGGGTGCTGACAGCGCCCCACCCACGGCCACCAGGGTGACAAGACGAAGCAGATACATGCGAAAGCCTCCCGAGAGGAACGGTCCCGCGGGACCGACGGCGTCAATGCTCACGACGCAACTGCGAATGGGCGAAGAGGGATTCGAACCCCCGACATCCTGCGTGTAAGGCAGGCGCTCTGAACCGGCTGAGCTATTCGCCCCACGGCCGGCGCGGCCCCTCTCCGGACACCGCATGCGTACCGCATGCGCAGGGACCATGCCGTGATGACCAACACCCTTCAGAGGGCGATGCCGAGCGGAAAGAGCACGCAGTAGCCGAGGACCAGGATGACCGCGGCAGCGCTCGGATACCCCGCGACGAGGGTCAGGTACCCGGCCACGAGCACCAGCACCGCCGCCGCAAGAATAAGGAGGTTCCGCCGGGCGAGCAGAAACCTCCGGGATCCCGCGACGGGCGCGGGGGCCGGTGGCCGAGCACTGGACATTGGGGTTGAGGCTACCACCGTTATCGGGTCGGGTCAAGTTCAGGTCCATCTACAGCTTCCGGGTCTATTTCCCAACCCTGATCGAGCGCCTGGCGACGCTCCCGGTCGGCTCGGCGGCGAAAGTGTACCAATCCGAGGACGGCGATCGCAATGAGCGCCCAACCGCCCCCGGCCAGCAGCCAGGTCACCAGGCCGTACCGCCGGCGCATCGAGCGCTGCCATTCCTCCTCGAAACGATCCAGGCTCAGCCCGGTCGTCGCCTGGACCGCGCCTTCGAAATCCTTTCCCTGATTCAACGCTGCCAGCAGCGGCCCCAATGTGCCGGAGGGATTTCTACGGGCCAGATCGGTGACTGCCGAGACCGCCAGCGCGTAGGCCGCGTCCGCGCTGGTTTCGGTGCCCCGGAGCGCGCCGTCGAGCGCGCGGAATCCCGGGAGCGCGCCCCGCGCCACCGCGAGGTTCAGCTCCAGGCCGCCCATTCGCTCCCACTCGCCGGCGGCCCAACCGGCATACCCCTCGTCGAACCAGAGCGGCACGCGGACCTCCACCTGCTGGTGCAACGCGAGGTGTGCCAGCTCGTGGCGAAGCGTCCGGGACAGGTCACCGGCGTCGGCGCGAAGCACGATGGTGCGAAGAGCGGGCAGCGCCACCGCCGCTCCCCAGCGCGGCGCGCGCCCCAGGGTGAGCGAGTCCAGTCGCCGGCCGTCGGGCACGACCACCAGACGCAACGGCGGTGGGACCGTCCGGCCCAAGCCGGGCCACTCGGTCGGGCGGCGGGCCTGCTCCGCCAACTCGACCGCGAGGGCCATCTGCTCCGGCCATGCCACGGCGGTCACCTGCCCGACCTGCACCGATCGGGGAGCGCCCTGCAGGATGAAGAGGAGTGCGGCCTCGAGGAAGCTCGAGGCAAGCAAGGTCAGGAAGGCAGGTTGCGCGGGACCTCACCTCCGGCGGCGACCAGGTCGAGCATGTCCTGGCAGCGCTTGGCCCAGGGATTGAACTTGTTGGCCTTGTGACCCTCGGCCCAGCTCTGCCGAGCCCCGTCCTTGTCGCCCGCGAACCACCGGGCGCGGCCCATGTCGTAGTACGCCTCGATCAGGTTGGGGCCCAACACGAGGGTCTTGCGGAAGAAGCTTTGGGCGTCCTCATACATCTCGCGCTCCAGGTACACCAACCCAAGATAATAGTGGGCGTAGAGCGTCGCCTTCCGGTCGTTGTCCAGCCGGATGGCTTTCGACAGGTGCTCGATCGCCTCACCGAAGATCCGCTTCTTCAGGCAGATGTACCCGACGTTGATCCGCGCCAGCGCGTTGGCCGGCTCCTTCATCAGCACCCTTGAGAAGGTCCCTAGGGCGTCGTCGTAGTCCTCGTGCAGCATCTGCGCCCAGCCCAGCAGGGACTGCGCCTGGATTGCGCCGGGTGACAGCGCCAGGGCTTTCTCCAGCGACTGAATCGCGCCGGCGTGGTCGCCGAGGGAGATCAGGCTCCAGCCCTTCTCGATGAAGGTCGAGGCGCCCAGGTGATCCGCCTGCACCGCGGGCCGGGCGCCGGTGAACTGGGGAGCCGGGGTCGGCCCGGCCGGCGGGAGCCCCGCCGCCGGGTTCATCTGCTTGTAGCGCTCGGCCAGGCCGCGGATGCCGTCCTTGAGCTGCCCCAATTCAACGAGCGCGCCGTCCACCCGCCTGAAGAGCGCGATGATCTCGCGCTTCACGCCCTCGCGGGTCTCGGCGTCCTGCGCCGCGCCCAAGCGAACCTCGATCTCCTCATACTGGCCTTTGAGACCGGCCAATAACGACTCACTCATGTCAGCCGCTCCCGATCGCGCTGAGCGCCAGGCGCTCGGTGGAAGAAAGGAGCTTTCGTGCGTTGAGTATGATGATGGTGCGTCGGGGTCTGGTGACCAGTCCCGAGATGTAGGCCGCGGCCAGCCCGCTCACGACCGGGCCCGGCGCGGTGATGGTCCGGCTGTCGACCCGCAGCACCTCGCGCACCTCGTCCACCAGGACGCCCACGCGGTGCTCGCCAAGGTCGACGATCATCAGGCGGGTTTCGTCCCGGATCGGGGCCTCCAGCTCGAAGCGTTTCCGCAGATCCACCACCGGGACCGTGCCGCCTCCGTATTGAACCACTCCCTCCAGAAATTGCGGAGCCTGGGGGAGGCGGGCGGGCGGCTCGTATCGCAGGATCCGTTCGATCTGCAGGATATCGAAGGCGAATTCCTGGAAACCGACCCGGAAGGTCACGACTTGGATATCATCCGCGGCATTCATGGGATGGCCGCCTCCGAAAAGCGAGCGCTGATGGCGCTGAGGTCGAGCAACGGCACGATTCCGTCCGCCTGCCGCGCCACGGCCACGGCGAACGGCAGCGAGATGTCCCGCGGAACCGGAAGTCCCGGCTCGCGCAAGACCTCCTCCGCGTCGTCCACCTCCAGACAGAGCCGCTGCCCGCCGAGCTGTACCATCACCGCGGTACCGCCGCCGGAACCGACTGCACGCCCTTCGAGCAGGGACGCGAGATGCAACAGCGGAACGATCCGCCCGCGGGAGGCAGTCACGCCGCGAATGGCGGGCTCCAGCGATGGGACGGGGTAGACCGGGCCCAGGTCGAGAACCTCGATGACCTGGTCCAGCGCGAGCCCCACCCTGCGGCCCCCGGCACGGACCAGCAGCCAGCCCTCACTGTTCATCGCTTCTCCATTCGGCCGAGCTCATCGGCGACCCGGGCGGCAATCTGGCCCACCGGCAACACGTAACGGGTTCCACCGGCCTGGAGCGCGGCGTTGGGCATGCCGTAGATCGTCGAAGTCTCCCGGTCCTGTGCGATCCCGACGCCACCGGCGTCGTGGATCCGGCGCAGGCCGTCGGCGCCGTCGCGACCCAGGCCCGTGAGGACCACGCCGACGGCCCGGGGCCCGTATAGCCCCGCGACGCTCCGAAACAGCGGATCCGCCGCGGGGCGTACCCCCCAGACGGTCGGTTCTCGTCCCAGCTCGATCCGCGGGCCATCCGGGCCGGCGACGACGCGCATGTGAAAATCTCCGGGGGCCACATAGGCAGTGTCGGCGAGAAACGGAGTGTCATGGCCGGCCTCCACCACGCCGATGCGACTCTGGGCCGCAAGCCGCTCGGCGAGACTCCGAGTAAACCGGGGCGGCATATGCTGGACGATCAGCACACCGGCCTGGAGCCCGGCGGGCAGTCGCGGCACCAGCTCCGCCAGGGCACGGGGGCCCCCGGTGGAAGCCGCGATGGCCACGCAAAAACGGGCCCGTCCCGGCAGTGCGAACAGAGTCGTCGGAGGCGCGGCGCGCGAGGGCCGGGCGAGCATCGGCATCCGGTGGATATCGGCGGAACGCGCGGCGCGAAGCGCGCCCAACAGGCGGTCGGCCAACCGGTGTGCCGCCTCCGCGGTGCGCTCCTCTTCCTTGGCCACGAGATCCACGGCACCGAGCTCGAGGGCCCGGATCGCGGCGGCGGTTCCGGGGCCGGCATAGGAGCTCACCACTACGATCGGCCGGGGCGACTCGGACATGATGTATCCAATGGCGCCGAGTCCGTCGAGCTCCGGCATTTCCAGGTCCATCAGCACCACGTCGGGGCCGTGAGAATGGACTTTCCGGAGCGCGTCCATCCCGTTCCGCGCGGTGGCCACCACGGAGAACTCTCCGGTGCCGTCCACCACGTCGGTGAGCAGACGGCGGAAGAAGGGACTGTCGTCCACCACCAGGACGGTGCGCGCCTCAGATCGAATGGATACCATGGGCCACCGATCGTACCTCGAGGGTTCCCTCGGTGACGTCGAGCCGGACGGTCCGGCCGAAGTCACCCCCCACGGATTCACCCACCAGCGGAACTCCGTGAGCGTTCAACACCTGGCGCGACGCGACCACGTTCCGCTCTCCCATCTGGATGGTGCCCGGCGGCGCAAGGGCGGCGAACATGCTGGCTCCGCCGGCGAGCCGGGCGGTGATCCGCCGCGGACTCGCTCCCCGGCCACCCATCAGCTCGAGCAGTCGAGGAACGGCGGTATGCGGCGACTTGGCCGGATTCCCGTCGTGCCTGCTCAGCGCCGGAGAGGGCAGCAGCACATGGGCCAGCCCGCCGACGCAGGCGGCGGAATCGTACAACACGATCGCGATGCAGCTGCCCAAGCCCACGGTGACCAGGAGGTCCCCCGTTCCGCCGATCTGGAGATCGGCCACCCGGACGATGATCTCGCGCCGGCTCATGCGGGCCGCCGATACACTCGCTCACGGGGGTCCACCAGGATCAGCCGCTCGCGGACGGCGCCGAACAGCGTCTCCACCTTTCCGATCACCAGGTAGCCTCCCGGCACCAGGCTGTCGGCGAAGATCTGGAACAGCCGCTCCTGCATCGGCCGGTCGAAGTAGATCAGCACGTTACGGCAGACCACCATGTGGTAGTCGCGGCGCGGAGGTCGTCTGGAGTTGAGATCCAGCCGCCGCACGAAGACGCGGCGCCGGACGCGGGCGGCGATCTGCAGCTCATGCCCCACCGGCTCCAGATAGCGCTGGGCCAGCTCCGCCGGCATCTCGGTCAGGTTCTCGGGGCGATAGCGCGCTGCCATGGCCCGCTCCAGGCTGAGCCGATCCACATCCGTCGCGTCCACCACCAGCCGGTCGAGCTCACCCGATCGCCCGCAGCCATCGAGGTACTCGGCGGCGAGGATCGCGATGGTGTAGGGCTCCTCTCCGGAGGAGCATCCCGCGCTCCACGCCCGGATCTCGCCGGCACCCGGGGCGCAGAGCCGGGGGATCAGCTCGCGGCGCAGCAGGTTCCAGGTCTCCGCATTGCGGTAGAACCGGGTGACGTTGATGGTGAGCGCGTCCCGGAGCCGCTCGTACTCCGTGGGGTTCCGGTCGAGCAGCGCCTGGTAGTCGGCGTAGGTGTGAACGCCGCAGGCCCGCATCCGCACCGCGATCCTCCGGCGGATGCACTTGTCCTTGTAGGCCTCGACTGCGAATCCGGCGCCGGAGATCTTGCGGGCCAGCGCCTCGAAGCCGGGATCGTCGGCGGGGATCACCGGCCGACGTCCAGCATGTCGAGATTGACCCGGGCCAGCTCGTGACCCGGGTTGAGCTCGGTCGCACGGCGCCAGCTCTGCCGAGCCTGCTCGTGGTCGCGGCGCCGGTAGGCGATGTTGCCGAGCTTGAAGTACAGGTCGTCGCCCAGGTCGGGGGCGAGCTTGGCGGCGCGCTCGTAGGATTCCCGCGCCTCGTCATAGCGCCCGTCGCGGTAGAGGATGTCGGCCAGGTTCTTGGAGATCTGGGGCAGCGACGGATCTTCGGCCAACGCCGCTCGGAGCATCGACTCCGCGCCGGCGACGTCGCCGGCCAGCTCGCGCAGCACAGCGAGGTTGTTCCGCAACACGGCGCTCCCCGGATGGGCTGTGGCCCCCTCCTCCGCGGCCGCCAGCGCCGCGGACGGGTCGTCGAGTCCGGCGCTCGCCAGCGTAGCCGCCCAATACCAGAGCGGCGGCACCGGCTTGGCACCCGCGAGCTCCCGCGCGCGGGCCAGGCGCCCATGCGCGACCTGGTATGCGCCCCGCTTGAGGGCCACCACGCCCCAGCCCAGCATCACCCGCGCGTCGTCCCCTGCCCGGCCAGCCGCATCCCCGTAGGCGGTCTCGGCCTCGTCCAGCCGGCCCAAGCGCTCGAGCGCCACGCCGAGGTTGTG
>JACCRH010000021.1 GCA_013813675.1 Gemmatimonadales bacterium | reverse complement strand
GATCCCTCACTTCGTTCGGGATGACAGGCGCCTCGTTCGGGATGACAGGCGTCCGGAGCTACTTCTTCGCCACCCCCCGCACCAGCAGCTCCGGGTTCCCCGGGTCGGTCTGAAACGCCCAGTCCATGATCAGAAACGTAGTGCCCACGTGGAGGACGCGGAGGGCGCCGTAGCGGACGAGCCCGTCGCCTCCATCGGTCTCGAACACGTAGCCGAAGCCCGGGACGGCCTGGATCCCCGTGGTGCGGTACTCCAGATCCTCGGCGAAGTCGATGCTGGTGAGATCCTCCACCGGGTCGTTCTCATTGTAAAACTCGACGCCGGTCCCCGCCCGCACCGGTATGAGAAAGAGGTCGCCGGCGCCATCCCGATCCACGAAGAAATCGATGTCCGGCGCGTTGGCACTCCGGACCAGGCCAAGCTCCTCGGCCTGGGTGGCACCATCGTCGTTCAGGTCGTCCCAGAAACGGAAGCCCGACCCGTTAGGCGTGGTCGGCGCCGCCGCCAGCGCCACGTTGCGCGAGTCGGGGCGCGGCGTGTCTCCCCGGAGCGGCGACCGGTCGCTCTCGAAGCCATCCACGCTCACCGCCGTCACCGAGAAGCACCGCGGCACGCCGTTGTCCAGCGCCCCGACCAGAAACTCCGGGGCCACCGTGGTGCCCTCGACCAACCAGTCCGAGCCGCACTGGTCCACATCGATATCGTAGCTGGTGCTGTAGACGCGGTAGTTGCCGAAAATCTCGGGATCAGCCTGAAACGGATTGTCCGACCAGACCAGGGCGATCGAGCCGTCGAGGGAGGTGCTGGAGAGGCTGGTCGGGGCCTGGGGCGGCACGCCGGGCCCGTTGCCGCCATCGTCGTCGTTGCAGGCCGCGAGCAGGATTACCACGAGAATCCACCAGGCGCGCATGCGATGGCTCCGAAAGGGATGTGATGCAGATGGCAGAAGCTGTGCCAGCGCTCAGCCTGGAGTCACCGCACCTTACAGCGGAGCGCTGTCCGCGCGGGTGGACATTTCACTCCTCGAATGTCGTCTGATCGTAGTCGAACTTCAGATCGGGGAGGTCGGTCAGGTAGATCGAAAAGTAGATCGCGAACGTCCCCGAGGGGTTCTTCACGAAGTTGAACCCGGCCCGCCATTCGTGCAGGTCGCGCTCCAGGCGAATCACCTGTCCCTCGAAGGTGCCCTGCGTGATGTCGTACTGGGTCGACCAGCTCAACGACCAGAAGGGCGTCGGTGAGAAGCTCATGTTGAGGCCGAGGTTCTGATCGGTCTCAGGGGCGGGCTGCCCCGCCACCGGCCGGATTCTCGACAGGGAGTAGTTGAAGCTCGCCGTAAAGGCGCGCCCGGCCCCGGGCCGAAGCGGCGTTTCGGACGAGTTGTAGAAGGACCCCGGCCGGGCGCCGCGTCCCGACTGGGCGATGTAGGTCGGAATGTCCCGATCACTCCTGCGGGCGTTGGTGTCGCCTTTGCCCCCGAGACCGAAGATCGAGCCCACGGCCCGCAGGGTGTTCTCCGAGATGGCAAAGCTCGCGTCCATTCGCTGAAGGAACGGATCAAATCGGGCCGTGTCGGTCCCCACCTGGCCTTCCCACAGGTCGTGGCTGAGGCTCAGGCTGAAGCCGGGCACCAGGTCGCTGAGGAAGGAATTGGTGATCGCGTCGGTGACCCAGCCGGTCCGCCCCGGCTGCTTGGCCTGCTCGAAGTCGTAGCTCAGTGGACTGGTGTTGATGCTGAGGATGCGAAGCTTGGTGGCGTTGGCCGACGAGGTGTCGCTGCCCGTCGGCCGGCGCTTGCCCTCGAACGTCTGGTTGAGACCGACTTGGAGCAGCTGCCGGGCATCGCTTCTGAGCTGGACCGCCTGCCCCGGCTCCACCACCGCCCGGGCGAATTCCTCGGGCACGTCCGCGGCCGGCTCGAACCCGTAGTTGAACGTGGGCGAGACACTGTGCCGGATGCGGGAGAGGGGACCGATCCCCGGATAGAACGCGAAGAGCGTCGGCGCCGAACTCACCCCGACCCGGAAGCGCTTTCCCTGCTGCACCCATGCGCCACCGGTATTCCGGTTCCGGAGCGCGAAGGGGCCGGTCGTTGTGTTCGAGATTCCCAGCGACGGCTGCAGCTTCCAGGAGCCGCGAAACAGGATCGGCAGATTGATGCCGGTGTCCCAGTCCAGTGTGCTCCGGAAGTCACCGGGAAACACCTGGCGCACCACGATCGAGTCGGCCGGATCCGGGGTGGACGGATCGTCCACCAGGAAGCTCACCGAGTCCCGGCCGTCGCTGATCTCGTCGGTGGCCTGGATCGAGTTCTGCCAGTTGAACGATCCGAGTCGCACCGGCGTGTCGAAGTTGAGCGCGGTCACCCGCGTTCCGGCGTCCACCACGATCGTGTCGATCGCGCCACCGGGAAGAAGCTGAAAGAGCGAGTCGCGGTCGGGGCTCGAGGTGGTGTTGTTGGTGAGGCTCAAGCCCGGCGACCAGGTGATGTCGGACCCGAGCGCGAGCGGGACTGGCGAGACGGTGAGCGCGGGCAGGAGCTGCTGGACGCTGCCGTCGGTGATGTCCTGCCGCCGGTTGCCGCCCAGAGTGAGGGTGCCCCAGCCGTACCGCTTGGAGAAGTTGAGCGAGCTGCTGATCTGCTGGGTGTTCTGCAGCGGGTCGATCGCGTTCTGCCGGATGACGGTGGTGTTGCTGGCGTAATTGAAATTGAGGTTGAGGCTGGTGGACAGATCGAAGGTCTGCCGGTGATCCCACCGGAGCGCGAGCCCGGACCCTCCACCCACCTGGCGCTGCTCGTTGAACCCCACGGTCCCGGATACGAACCGGTCCAGCCAACTGTACTGGCCAGTGACCCCATACTGCACGTAGCGGTTGGCGAACCAGTCGAGCCGGCCGGTGAAATCCAGATAGTCATTGGGGGCCCAGTAGTAGCCGAGGTTGGTCACCTGCCGGTTGTAGCCCCGGCTGGGTCGGACCAGGTCGTTGATGCCGAACTGGGGCACCAGGATTCCCGAGTGCCGGCCCGGGCGCATGTCCTGAAAGATGAAGGGCAGCCAGAGGATGGGGACGTCGCGCACGTAGAGCGTCACCGGCCGAGCCACCAGCACCGAGCGGGAGACCCACTTCATCTGCCGGGCGGCAAAATGGTAGTGCGGTGTCGGCAGGTCGCAACTGGTGATGTCGCTCGACCCGGCGTAGATCCGGCTGGAGCTCGAGTCCTGGGCGATGCTCCCCCGGAGGAACCAGACGGTGGAGCCCTCGTTGAAGGTGGTGAGGGCATCGTTGATGACGCCCCGCCGGCGGCAGGTATCGTAGCTGATGCCCTCCCCTACCAGCACCTGGCCGTTGTCGAACAGGTGGGGACTGCCCGAGGCGTCCAGGATGCAGCTGTCCCGGCGATAGCTGATCGAATCGGCCTCCAGCATGGCCCCCTGGCGCTCGGTCAGCGCCTGGCCCTGCAGCCGTACCTCCTGGTCCTCCACGAACACGGTCGCGGAGTCGGCGCGGTAGCGGGTGGGCCGGTATCCCCGGCGGTTGAGCAGCTCCCGCACCACGGAGTCGGGATCGGCGAAGGTCCGTGAGGGAGCCGTGGGCAGCCCGAGACGTCGCGCGGTGGCGCTGTCGAGTGACTGGCCCGGCCGGGTCGCGTCCCCCTCGACATCCTCCTCCCCGCCCGCCGCCGCATCCACCGAGTCCGCCGCCCGGGCCGAGTCCGCCGGGGTCGGCCGCCGCACCGGCTCCTGTGCCTCCGCCGGCGGGGAGCCGAGTCCGAGCCCGAGGACGACCAGCGCGGCGAGCCCCGCGGCCTTCCGCCGCCGCCGGTGCACGATCGCCGACCCCGCCACCCCCACCTCGTAGAGGAAGAGGAGCGGCACCGTCATCATCAGCATCGAGAGCAGATCGGCCCCCGGCGAGAGCACCGCGCCGGCGATGAAGGCGCCCACCACGGCGTACCGCCGCAGCCGGTTGAGCTCCCCCGGCCCGATCACGCCGAGCCAGGAGAGGATGATCATCACCAGCGGCAGCTCGAACGAGATCCCCAGCGCGAGCACCACCTGGAGCACGAAGCCGAACCAGGCGTCGTAGGTGATGAACGGCGCGATGGCCTCGGTCTGGAAGCTGAACAGCACCCGCAGCGCCTGGGGCACCACCAGGAGATAGGCGAGGGCCGCGCCGGTGAGGAAGAGCAGCAGCCCGACGAAGAGCGAGGGAACCAGCGCCCGCTTTTCCCGCTCGTAGAGGGCGGGGGCCAGAAAGGCCCAGAGCTGCCAGAGGATGATGGGGGAGGCGAGCACCAGCCCGACGATGAATCCGAGCTTGAACACGATCATCACCGGCTCGGTGGGGCTGGTGACGATGAGCTTGCCGTCGAGCAGGTAGGGGGCGATCGGCGCCTTGAGCAGGCTCACCAACTGAAACTGCTGGACCGCCCAGAGTCCGATCCCGAAGCCGACCACGATCGCGGCCAGCGAACGGAGAATCCGCGAGCGCAGCTCCTCGAGGTGGTCGAGGAACGGCATCTCCCGCGCGGGGCCGGTCATGGAGGTGGGCGGGCGCCCGGGCTCAGCGCCCGAGCGCCTTCAGTCGGTCACGGGCCAGGGCGGCTTCGTCGGACTGGGGATACTTCTCCGACACCCGCTGGTACGCCGCCCGCGCGCCGGCGGTGTCCTTCCGCCGCTCGGCCAGGAGGCCGAGGTTGTACAGCGCCGAGGCCGCGCGTGGGGAGCCGGGGTGCTTGTCCACCACCTGGCCGTAGTAGGCCGCCGCCGAGTCGGGGTTCTCGGAGGCGTAGCTCTGGCCGATGAAGTACAGCGCGTCCGGCGTCCGCTCGCTGGTGGGATGGAGCCGGATCATCTCCCGGAATCCCAGCCGCGCGGTGGAGAGACTTCCCCGCCGCAGTTGCGCCAGCGTGGCCTCGTACATCTGGTCGGCGGAGGCGCTCGCCCCGGAGGGATCGGGCCGCGCGCTGTCGCCGGGCATGGCAGGGGGAGCGCTCTCTATCTCCGCGCCGCGCGCTTCCAGCCGGGTACGCAGCTCGGTGAGTCGCTGCTGACTCTGGCCGGTCAGCTCCTGCAGCTGCACCAGCTGCTGCTGGATGTTGTAGAGGTCGGTCGACAAGTCGCCCTTGAGCTGGGCCACCGCCCGGCGGCTCACCGTGAGGGAATCCATGACCCGGCGCTGCAACTGGAGCACCTCGCCGAGCTCCGCCGCCCGAGCGGAGTCGCGTCGCGCCATCTCGGCCTTCAATAGCGCCACCTCGCCCTGCACCATCTGCACGTCGCCCTTGGTGGCGCAGCCGGCCAGCCCCGCCCCCGCCAGCAGCGCGGGGACGAGGAGGCGAGGCGGTACCCTGACGCCCGATCTCACTGCGGCGCGACGAGGTTGTCGCCGCCCGCCGTGATCTCGAACTCGTCGCGGCGGTTTTGGGCGTAGGCCGATTCGTCGGCGCCGGGGTTGAGCGGCCGCTCCTCGCCGTAGGAGACCACCTCGATGCGCGAGGCGTCGACGCCCTTGTTCTCCAGGTACCGCTTGGCCGCGGCGGCGCGGCGGTTGCCCAGCGCGAGGTTGTACTCGTCGGAGCCCCGGTCGTCGGCGTGGCCGCTGATCCGGAGCTGCACCGCGGAGTTGGCGGACAGCATGGCGGCCTTGCGGTCCAGCGTGCCCTGATCGGCGGGACGGATCTCGGCCCGGTCGAACTCGAAGTTGATCATGGTGCCCAGCTCGGCGGCCAGGGCGCGCGCGCGCTCGGCGGCCTCACGGGCCAGCCGCTCCTGCTCCAGGCGCTCCCGCTCGGCGCTGTCGTCGACGGGGGCCGGGGCCGGCGCGGGCGCCGGGGCCGGGGCGGGCTCGGGGGCCGGCTCCTCGGGCGGAGTACCCCCGCCGCAAGCGGCGAGTACGGCTGAAGCCAGGAGCATCAGGGAAGAAGCGCGCATCATCACTCCGTGTTCATGGGTTGGTGGCGACCGCGGCCCGGCCCAACCGCCGGGACCACGAAGGAAGCCGGGCCGCTCCTGGCGTCTGGAGCTGCCGTACCCGGCCGGTTTCGGTGTCGATGATCCAGATCTGTCGCCGCCCGCTGCGATCAGAGATGAAGGCGATGTGGCGACCGTCGGGAGCCCAGGTCGGATCTTCGTTGCGGCCCGACGAGGTCAGCTGGCTCACCCGCCGGCCCGCCACGTCCACCAGAAAGATTTGCGGGCTCCGCGAGACGTCGCGGTGGAATACGACTTTGGCCCCATCCGGCGACCACTCAGGAGCGTTCGACGCGCCGGTGGCGCCGTAATCGAACGGCGCCAGCAATTCCTGATCGGTACCGTCCACGGCCATCACGTAGATCTGGGGCGGTCCCGAGCGCGTGGACACGAACGCGATGCGGCGCCCATCTGGAGAAAATGTTGGTGACAAGTTGTCAGCGTAGCGTCCCACGGTCAAGCGTTGCGCGCAGCAGCGGTCGGCCACGTTGGAGGTAAAAATGTCGGTGCCGGTCTCGTCCGAGTGGGCAAACGCCAGTAACCGGCCGTTCGGGGCGAACCCGGGCGTGATGTTGAGCGCGCTCTGCGCGCCGGGCGCCACGGTGGTCGCCCCAGTCGCCAGCGACTGCACGATGACCCCGCCGCGGCCGGCCTCGAGCCGGGTGTAGGCGATGCTCTGGCCGTCCGGTGACCAGACCGGGGAGAGCGAGGTCACGCCCTCCGCGGTGACCGGCGTGGCGGCCACACCGTCACTATCGATCCGGTAGATCCGGCCGTTGGAGACGAACAGGAGACGAGTGGCGGCGAATCCGGGCGTGCCGCTGGCCCAGCGGGCGATCTCGTCGGCGGTGCGGTGCAGCTCGAGCCGATAGCCGGGGTCGCCTTCGGGCGGGAGCGTGAACGTCTGCTGGTTGCGGACCTTCTGCAGGTTGATGTCGTGCAGCCGCGCGGTGACTCCGCCCGGCGCCGCCGCCAGCTCCACGCCGAGCTGCGCCCCCATCGTCTTGTAGATCCCGTAACTCACCGATCCGCCTGGCTCGGTCGTAGTGCCCGGGCCCGGCGTCGTGAAATCGCCCCCGACCATCTCGAACCGATCGGTGTAGTCGAGGTCGCGCCGGACTACGGCCCGGACCGAGTCCAATCCCGAGCCGGGCAGCACCACCAGGCCGGGGCGAACGCCGGAGTATTCCACACCCACCCGCACCCCCTCCCGACGCGTGGTGTCCTGGGCGGCCAGCGGGACTGCGGCGAGCGGGATCAGCAGGGCAGCAAAGAGTCGTCTTCTCATTGAGTCACAGGCTTGAAGTAGAAGCTCACTGGAAGGACATCGGCGTCCCACCCGTCGGGCAGCGGTCCGAACGCCGAAGCGTTGCCCGCCGCCTCGACCGCCCCTTGTGCGCCGAGATCGAAGGCGAAGCTTCCGGACCGGGTCACGAATCGGATGTCGTGCACGGTGCCGTCGCGCCGAATGAGGAAACTGATCTCCGCGAAACTGTTCTGCCTGGCACCGTCGCGGTCCCATCGCTGGTAGACCTGGTTCACGATGTTCCGCAGGTACTCCGGAAAGGGAAACTCCAGCCCCGGCGTCTTGATCGTGGCCACGTCCGTGCCGGTACTTGGCGTTTCACCCTTGGCCGGAGTGACGGGCGCGGCGGTGGGCGGCGGAGGCTCCCGGCCGGGGTCGGTCGGCGCCGGAGGCTTAGGCTCCGGCTTGGGCGGTGTCTTTGGTGGCGGGGTCGGCTTGGGCGTGACCGGCGCCGGCTTTTCCTGCGGCGGCGTCGGCACCGCCTCCCGGGCGATCCGCTTGCGGGCAGTGGGGGCCGGCGCCGCCACCAGGTTCACGGCGTACACCGGCGGGGTGGCGGTGGAGGTGCGCACCTGACTGAAGAGGAAGGCCGCCGCGGCCCCGTGCACCAGAAGCGTCCCGATACCTCCCGCCACCTTGTTGCGGCGTTCGCCGCGGTCCGGCGCCCGCAGCTTCACGACGGGTCTTCCTCCTGAGCGACCAGACCCACGTTCTGCACACCCGCTCCCCGGATCACCGCCAGCACCCGGACCACGTCGCCATAGGGCACCCGGGTGTCCGCCTGGAGGTACACGCCGGACGGTTTCCGGGTCGCCACCAGCGACCGGAAGGTCACCCTGAAGTCGCGAAAGGACACCTCGGTCTGGTCCACGAAGATGCGGCCGTCCCGGTTGACGGACACGACCATGCCTTCCTTGGGCGAGAGAGGTCGAGCTTCGGCCCGGGGAAGCTCGACATCCACCCCGCCCTGCATCATCGGTGCCGTGATCATGAAGACGATCAGTAGCACCAGCATCACGTCCACCAGCGAGGTGACGTTGACGTCGGCCATGAGATTGAGCTCGCCGCGCTGGCTACCGAGTCCGCCGCCGAGTCCCGCCATTAGAACATGCCTTCCCGCGCCATGGTCCCGATCAGCTCATTGGCGAAACCCTCCAGCTCGCCGGCGAACAGTCGCACCCGGTTGACGTAAAGGTTGTAGGTGATCACGGCGGGAATGGCGGCCGCGAGGCCGGCGAAGGTGGCCACCAGCGCTTCCGCGACGCCGGGCGCGACGGCGGCCAGATTGCCCGATCCCTTGGTGGCGATCCCGGTGAACGCGTTGATGATGCCGATGGTGGTGCCCATCAGGCCGAGCAGCGGGCTCACCGAGCCGATGGTCGCGAGCCAGGGGATGTAGTGGCCCAGCAGATCCCGCTCGGCCGCGACCTCCTTCCCCAGCACCATCTTCAGCGCCTCGAGCTGGGTCATGGAGAGCGAGCTCCGGTCCGCACCCCGCTCCTCGCGCAGCGCGCCGGGGCGCAGCTCGGAGTAGAACGTCATGGCCTCACGGAACAGCCGGTTGTAGGGAGACGGCGGCTGCTTCATCACGGCCTGATAGGCGTCCTGCAGCCGTGTGGTGCGCTCCATCTCGGCGAAGAAGCGGTCGGCCTGCTTGTTCAGCCGGCGGAACTGCCACCACTTGTGGATGATGATGAACCAGGAGACCAGGGAGAAGATCACCGTGAGGACCAGGACGATCTTGGTCTCGAGGCTGGCGGTGAGCACCAGCTCGATCGGAGTGCGGGGGATCGCGCCCCCGGCCTGCAGGATCATCGAGCCTCCTTCCGGAACCAGTCCACCAGTTGCGGCAGGCCGTCGTCGAAGCCGAACTCCGGCTTCCAGCCCAACACCCGACGCGCCTTGCCGATGTCGAGCGAGCTGCGGAACAGCTCGCCCGGGCGAGCCGGCGCGAGCTCCACCGTCGGCTTCTGGCCCATCGCCTTGCCGACCAGCTCCGCCAGCTCCAGGACATTGGTCTGCTTGCCGGTGGCGATGTTGATGGCGGTGTCGTCGATGTCGGACCCGGCGGGGATGGCGGCCGTGCTGGCGAGGACGTTGGCTCGGGCGACGTCCCGGACAAACACGTAGTCGCGGGTCTGCAGGCCGTTGCCGAACACGGTGAGCGGACGATTCTCCAGCAGGCGGGAGACGAAGATCGAGACCACCCCCGCCTCCGACTTGGGGTCCTGCCGGGGCCCGAACACGTTGGCGTAGCGCATCGCGACCGCCTCGAAGCCCCGGAGCGCGGCAAGCGCGCGCATGTAGTACTCGCCGGCGAGCTTGCTCACCCCGTAGGGCGAGATCGGCGCCTTGGGTGCGGTCTCCGGGGTCGGCACCACCTCCGGATCGCCGTACACCACGCCGCCGCTGCTGGCAAAGACCACTCGCCGCACCCCGCCGGCGCCCGCGCCGTCCAGCAGGTTCACCAATCCGACGACGTTGATCGCCGCATCGAGCGCGGGCTCGTCCACCGACACCCGCACGTCGATCTGCGCGGCGTGGTGGTTCAGCACCGTGAAGCCACCCTCGGCCACCACCTGCCGCGCTTCGGGGGATCGAACGTCGGCGCGGACGAAGCGTGCGCCCGAGGGGACGTTGCGCTGCTGACCCCGGGAGAGATCGTCCAGCACCACCACCTCCCAGCCCGCGGCCAGGTAGGCTTCCGAGATGTGGGACCCGATGAACCCCGCGCCGCCGGTGACCAGAACCCGGCCGCTCATTCGCTGCTGTCCGTCATGTATTCTCCAGTGGGTTTCGATGGCTGCGGAGGACGCAGAACCGCCCGCAATGTAGGGAGGTATGGCGGCTCGACGGTAGGGTGGAAGTACGGCGCACCGGCCCACAAGCGGCGGATGGGGGTGTCGAGCAAGGAGACAGGAACTGCTTCATCCCGAGCGCGGCGAGGGAGCTTCTCGCCCGGCTCTGACGAACCGTGGAGAAAGCCCTCGCTGCGCCCGGGATGAAGTGGGCGGTGGGTCCCGTCCCACCTCCCACGCCGCCCGGCTTACGGCAGCTTGGCTACCTGGTGCGCTTCGCTGCCGGGGACGATATCGGGCAGCACAACGGTGAGCAGACGGGCCGTGGCCGACCGTTCGCGGACGTGCACTACCTGCAGCGTGGCCAGCACCTCGTCGATCCGGACCGAGCCGTCGCTGAGCCGCTCCGGGCGCCGCCGGACCTCGAACAGATCACCGGGGGCGACGCCGTCCCTCCGGCCCTTGTCGAGGAACACGACCATCTGCGGAACCTTCAGGTCCTGCCGCCCGGAGCCGCCGAGCAGGGTGGCGCGGACGCCGTTGCTCACCGGAGTGGCCTTGGCGCTGCCGGTCTCACTGAACTTCTCGAGCGGAAGCACGCTCTGCCCGGCGCGGATGGGACCGTACACCGCCACGACCCTCGCCAGGTACTTCCCGCTCGCCGTATCGGTGATCTGGACCATGCCGCTGGGGACGACCACGTCGCCGAAGTGGCGCATTTCCCGGCCGATCTGGACCACCAACAGGGTGTCGCCCACCTGATAGCTGGCGCCCTTCGGGGCGGAGACTGCGATGGTCGCGTACGGCATCGCGTTGGTGTTCCGAGCCAAGGCGCGGATCTGCGGCGGGGTCACCGGGCCCAGCACTTTGCCGAACGGCAGCTTCTGATTCTCGGTCAGGAAGCCCGAGGAGTAGAACTCGCTCCGGCGGAGCGCGCGATACGGTTGGTCGGTGTAGGCCTTGAGAGTTTCGTGCATCTTGTCGCCCGGGCGGGGACCGAAGAGCGGCGCGGACTCCTCCGCATCGGGATCCGGCGTGGTGAGCGCTACCAGGCTCGCCGGAGTCTCCTCCTGCTCCGCGGCTTCGGTGCCCGCGGTGGGGGACTCGGCCACCCGGTCGGCCACCGGAGCGGCCTGGGGCGCCGGGCTGCTGTCGGCGTTGGCAAGGGTGCTGCCGTCCGGCGCGGGGGTGTCCTGGGCCGGCACCGACGCGACCGCTTCGCCGCCGGAGAGCCGAAGCGTCTCTCCCGGATAGATCCAGTGCGGATCCTCGACCACACCGGTGTTCATCCGGTAGATGTCGGGCCACAGGAACGGATCACCGCGGTACTGGCGGGCCAGATCCCACAGCGTATCGCCCTCACGGACGGTATGGCTCGGGGTAGAGCTGTCTTGCGCGGCGGCCAGGTTGGGGCCGGCGGCCAGCGCGATCGCGCCCAGCCAAGACCAACGGAACGTGCGCTGCATCGGGATCTCCCGGAAGAACGGACTTCGCGACGGTTCAGGGCGAACCCGAGCAAAACCAACGCCATCGGCGGCAGTGGTCCGCGAATGCTACATAAGTGATTACTATTTAATGGTTTACGCTGGACCAGATAACACGTACCTGGGGCCTTTAACAGGGCCTTTCCAGTGCGCACCGCGAGAGCAGACGGCAACTCCCCAGGCCCGACTCCAGGAACAGGCTTCCGAGCTCCCGTGAGCGAACCGAGGGCCCGGGGGAGGCTGGCCAAGCCCCGCCAACCCCAGCCTCCCCCGGGCC
>JACCRH010000496.1 GCA_013813675.1 Gemmatimonadales bacterium | reverse complement strand
GCTCACCGGGCAGACGGTGGTGGTCCGCGGCGGCAGGATCGTCGCGATCGGCCCGGTCGGGCGGGTGAAAGTGCCCGATGGCGCCGCCCGGGTGGAGGTTGCCGCAGGGGGAGATCGATCGGCGGCTGGCGGAGGTGGCCAAGGCGGTGGGGAACTAGGCGTGCCGTCGGCGTAGCGCAGGCCAGGGCGGTATCGTCTTACGGAATCATGGTGCCCTATGTCATCCCGAACGAGCAGTATGTCATCCCGAACGAGCAGTATGTCATCCCGAACGAGCAGTATGTCATCCCGAACGGAGTGAGGGATCTTCCCCGCGAGCCACGATGCCACGGGAGAAGATCCCTCACTTCGTTCGGGATGACACCGGTGCCTACCCGCCGTTCAGGCTCTTCACCAGCTCCGCGTTGGTCTTGTACCGCTTGAGGTCCACCAGCAGATCGTTCATCGCGTTGATGGGGGTCATCGCTGCCATCCGCTGGCGCAGCGCCCGCGACGCCGCGAGGGTCGACTCGTCCAGCAGCAATTCTTCCCGCCGGGTGGCGCTGGCCACCAGGTCGATCGCCGGGAACACTCGCCGCTCGGCGAGCTCGCGGCTCAGGACCAGCTCGCTGTTCCCGGTACCTTTGAATTCCTCGAAGATCACCTGGTCCATCTTGCTCCCGGTGTCCACCAGCGCCGTGGCAATGATGGTGAGCGACCCGCCACCCTGCGACGGGTCCACCTTCCTCGCGCTGCCCAGGAAGCGCTTCGGTTTCTCCAGGGACTGGGCGTCGAGCCCGCCCGAGAGGGTCCGTCCGGTGCCCTTCTCCACGCTGTTGTAGGCGCGGGCCAGCCGGGTGAGCGAGTCCACGATAAGCACGACGTCCTCGCCCAGCTCCACCCGCCGCCGGGCGCGCTCCAGGGTGAGCTCCGCCACGGCGACGTGCTGCGACGCAGGGTTGTCGAAGCTCGACGCGATCACCTCGCCTACGCCTGCCGCCTCCATCTCGAAGACCTCCTCGGGGCGCTCGTCGACCAGCAGGATGTACAGGTCGGCGCCGGGATAGTTGGCGTTGGCCCCTTCCGCGATCGCCTGGAGCACCATCGTCTTCCCCGCCTTGGCCGGAGCCACGATCAGCGCGCGCTGCCCTTTGCCCAGGGGGGAGAGCAGGTCGATCACCCGATTGGTGTGATCGACCTGCCCCGAGCGAGCCAGCCGGGCCTCGAGCCGGATCAACTCGTTGGGGTGGACCGCCGAAAGGCGGGTGAACTCGGGTCGGGAGCGGATCTGATCGGGGGGACGGCCGTGGATGGAGGTGACACGCTCGAGGGTGGGTCCGCGTCCTTTCCCGCTGGGACGCGTCTCGCCGTCTATCTCGTCGCCGGCTCGAAGACCGTATTGTCGGATGAGCCGCTCGCCGACGTGGACGTCGCCGTCGGAGGGGAGATACCCCGCCTCCCGCCGCCGGAGGAAGCCTGAGCCTCGACCGGCGATCTCGAGGACGCCGAGCATCAGACGGCGGCCACGGCGCGCTTGATGCGATGCAGGATGGCGGTGAGGCCCTGGGTCCTGGTCATGCCGAGGGTTTCGCTCAGGCCCAGCTGATCGAGGAGGTCGTCGGGCACCTTGGCCACGTCTTCCGGTGGCGCGCCGTCGAGCGACCGCGCGAGCAGCGAGACGAACCCCCGGACGGTGGGCGATTCTCTCGGCACATCGGCGTGGATGTGGACCTGGCCGTCTTCCACCTCGACCCAGAGAAACACCGGCGTCTGGCACTCGTGCACCCGGTGCTCCTCCCGGACCTTCTCGAGCTCGAGTCGCTGGGGGAGCGGGGGAAGCTTGCGGGAGTAATCGAGCAGAGTTTCCAGCCGGGTGGTTCGATCGGCGGCCTTGAAGCGGGGAATGATGCTGTCGATCGTGGGCATGGGGGGAAAGGTAGCCTCCGAGGGGCGCGGGGGTAGGCGGCTCGCACCGCTTGACGCCGCCCCGCTCCGCCGTGTATAGATATGCATGCAGCTGAATCCTTCAAGCACCCCGCTCGAGATTATTCCGCTCCCACTCCCTCCCAGAGGCGGCGCGCGGGCTTGCGGGTAGCGGTACCACCCCCATTCAGCAGCGACACGCGGCCTCTCCGATCGAGAGGCCGCTCTCTTTTTCAGGACGCTCTATGCCTGCATCCGCCCAGCCAGGCCCGCTCCGGCTCTACGACACGACGCTCCGCGACGGCACCCAGCGCGAAGGGCTCTCGCTGTCCGTGGAAGACAAGGTGAAGATCGCCCGGGTCCTCGACCGGCTCGGCGTGCACTACATCGAGGGGGGCTGGCCCGGCTCCAATCCCAAGGACGCCGAGTTCTTCCGGCGGATGCGCGAGGCCCCGCCCGCCTGGGCCCGAGTGGCGGCGTTCGGCAGCACCCGGAGGGCCGGGGTGCGCTGTGAGGATGATGCGAGCATCCGGGCGCTGGAGGAGGCGGCCACGCCGGTCGTCACCCTGGTCGGCAAGACCTCCACCTTGCACGTGGAGCGCGTGCTGGAGGCGACGCGCGAAGAGAATCTCCGGATGGTGGCGGAGAGTGTGGCCTGGTTCAAGCGGCTGGGCCGGGAGGTGATCTACGATGCCGAACACTTCTTCGACGGATGGCGGCTCGATCCGGAGTACGCGTTCGCCACCCTCGAGGCGGCTGCCGGGGCCGGCGCCGATGCCCTGGTGCTCTGCGACACCAACGGGGGCGAGCTGCCCGACGTCGTTGCCCAGCGCGTGGTGGAGCTCCGCGGAAGACTGGGCACGCCGCTCGGCATCCATCCCCACAACGACGCCGGGCTGGCGGTCGCCAACGCGCTCGCCGCGATCGGCGCCGGGTGCGAGCAGGTGCAGGGCACCATCAACGGTTACGGGGAGCGCTGCGGCAACCTCGACCTGGTCCCGCTCGTCGCCACGCTCCAGCTCAAGCTGGGACACCGGCTCATCTCCGGCGACGCACTCCGCCGGCTGAGCGAGGTATCCCACTACGTCGCCGACGTGGCCAACCAGCATCCCGATCCGCACGCGCCCTACGTCGGCCGCAGCGCCTTCGCCCACAAGGGCGGGATTCACGTCGCGGCCATCGCGAAGGTTCCCGAGAGCTACCAGCACGTGGATCCGATGCTGGTGGGCAACAGCTGCCGGATCGTGGTGAGCGAGGTGGCCGGCCGGCGCAACGTACGGCTCAAAGCCCAGGAGCTGGGCCTGGTGGCGGGGGACGAGGAAGGGGCGGTGCTCCAACGGATCAAGGAGCTGGAGCACCGAGGATTCCAGTTCGAGGCGGCGGAGGGATCGTTCGAGATGCTGCTGCGCCGCAACGACCCCGCGTACCAGGCGCCGTTCGTGGTGGACGAGTTCACCGTCATCGTGGAAAAGCGCGGCGGCGGCGACGAGATCCGGGCCCAGGCCACGGTCAAGCTCCGGGTCGGCGACGAGGTCGTGCACACCGCCGCTGAGGGCGACGGGCCGGTGAACGCGCTCGACCGCGCGGTGCGGAAGGCGTTGCTGCCGCACTACCCCGCGCTCGCCCGGGTATACCTGGTGGACTACAAAGTCCGCATCGTGGACCAGCACCTCGGCACGGCCGCGCGCCCGAGGGTGATCATCGAGTCGGCCCGAGGCGCGGAGCGGTGGAGCACGGTCGGCTGCTCGGCGAACATCATCGAGGCGAGCTGGCTCGCCCTCTGCGATGCCCTGGAGCTGGCGCTGCTCAGGGCCCCGGCCGATGACGGACCTGCCCGCCCGCCCGGTCATCACCGGTACCCGGTTGCGTCGGCGGGCTTGCCGGCATCCTGAACCTCGGGAACGTAGCGCCAGGCGTCGGGCTGGGACCCGTCCAGGTCAGTGAACCCATACACCTTTGCCAGTTGGCCACTCGACAGCGATTGGCCGCTCCAGCGAGCCACCTCCGGGTCTCCAGCCAGGTGCACGACGGCACGGCCCACGTAGCGTGGCGATTCGGCGATCACGAAGTGAGGCTGCTTGACGATGGCGTCACGCCAGTTGGCCTCGCTGACCCCGTAAATATCCAGCATCATCTCGGAACGCAGCCAGCCCGGAGTCAGCGCCAGGGCGGTGCACCCGTAAGGCTGAAGCTCTTGCGCCTGCGCCCAGGCCATGCGAATGACCGAGGTCTTGGCCAGATCATAGAACAGCGACAGCCGGTAGTTTGCAGCGTTGTACTCGGCGGTGCCGTCGGTCATCTCGACCACCCAGCCCGCCCGGATGCTCGATCAAGAGAGGCAGCGCGAAGTGACTGGTGATGATATGGGTATCGATGGCGAGCCGCAGCATGCGCAGCCCCCGCTCCAGGGAGTGCTGCCATACAGGTACGTTCCACTCGATCAGGATATCCGCTCCCCACACATCGTTCACCAGGACGTCCAGGCGACCGTGCTCACGCCCGATCCGCGCCACCAGCGCTTCCACCTGCACCGGGTCCAGGTGATCGACTTGCACGGCGATCCCCTGGCCGCCCGCGCCCTGCACCAGCTCGGCCGTCTCTTCGATCGTTTCAGGACGGCCATATTCGGAGCGCTGCGCTCGCGTGGTGCGACCCGTGACGTACACCGTGGCTCCGGCCGCGCCGAGCTCGACCGCGATGCCGCGGCCCGCACCGCGGGTTGCTCCCGCCACCAACGCCACTTTGCCTTTCAGCGCTTGACCGATCATCGGACTCTCCTGATTCTCACTCTGCTGCTTGCCATCGTCCCGCCGGCCCGGGCCTTCGCCCAGGAGGGACCGCAGGTCTACCAGCCGGGCACTTTCTCCACCGGTGCCTGGGACTTCTTCGTGGCGCTCACCCCCGACCAGCGGAC
>JACCRH010000493.1 GCA_013813675.1 Gemmatimonadales bacterium | reverse complement strand
GCCTCACGGTGCCGACCGCGACCACCTTCCGGGTGCTGCCGGTCGGAGCGCTGGAGGAGAGGCGCCGCGGGATCAATGCCGCGCTCCAGGCCGCGGGCCGCGGGGACAAGATTTCGTTCACCCATCTGATCGCCTACGCCCTGGTCCTGGCCACCAAGCGTCACGCCGTCATGGGGCACACGCTCATGATGCGCGACGGGACGCCTCACCGGGTGCAGCCCGAAGGCATCGCGCTCGGCCTGGCGGTGGACGTGCAACGGAAGGACGGAAGCCGCGGACTCGTGGTTCCGGTGATCAAGCGCGCTGAGACCATGGACTTCGCCGCCTTCCATGCCGCCTACGAAAGCCTGGTCGAGAAGGCGCGCACCAACCGCCTCATGCCCGACGATTTCACCGGGGCCACGATGTCGCTCACCAACCCCGGCGGGCTCGGCACGGTGGCCTCGGTGCCGCGGCTGATGGCGGGCCAGGGCAGCATCATCGCCGTCGGGGCGATCGGGTATCCCGCCGAGTTCTCCGGGGTGTCGGAGGAGCGGCTCCGCGAGTTCGGGATCAGCAAGGTCATGACGGTCACCAGCACCTACGACCACCGCGTCATTCAGGGCGCCGAGTCCGGCGCGTTCCTGGCGACGCTGGAGCACCTGCTGCAGGGCGACGAGGGCTTCTACGACCTGGCCGAAGAGAGCCTGCATCTCTCCGCCGTCAGCTATCAGCTGGTCAAGGCCGCGCCTGCCACTGCCCGCGAGGCGGCGGGGCCGGTGGCGCCGGAGATGCTCTATCACGTGGCCGCCGCGATGGCGCTGATCAAGGCCTTCCGGATGCACGGCCACCTGGCCGCCCAGCTCGATCCGCTGGGCACGCCGCCGATCGGCGATCCCGCGCTCGACCCCGGCCCGCTGGGTCTCACCCCCGAGGTCATGGCCGCGATCCCCTCCAAGGTGCTCCGCATCGCGGTGCCGGGGCGGACGCTGGCGGAGTCGCTGCCCTATCTCCAGGCCACCTACTGCGGCACGATGGCCTACGAGATCGAGCACATCGCGACCCACGAGGAGCGGGTCTGGCTGCGGGAGAAGATCGAGTCCGGCGCGTACCGCCAGCCCCTCGCCCCCGAGGAGCAGCGCGCCCTGCTCCACCGCCTCACCGAGGTGGAGGCCCTGGAGACATTCCTTCACAAGGCCTACCTGGGCCAGAAGCGCTTCTCGATCGAGGGTATCGACATGCTGGTGCCGATGCTCGACCTCACCATCGAGCGGGCAGCGGAGTCGGGCGCGCGCGACGTGGTGATCGGCATGGCTCACCGGGGCCGGCTCAACGTCCTGGCCCACACCATCGGGCGGCCATACGAGACCATCTTCGCCGAGTTCGAGGGCGGCCGGCAGGTGGAGGGCGGGCAGCCCACGCCCGAGGGCGGCACCGGCGACGTGAAGTATCACCACGGCGCCGAGGGCGCGTACGTGACGGCTAAAGGCACCGCGATCACGGTCTCCCTCTCGCCCAACCCGAGCCACCTGGAGTTCGTCTCGCCGGTGGTGGACGGCCGCGCCCGCGCCAAGCAGACCCAGCGGCGGGGCCGCGACGCGCACCACGATCCCAGCGCCGCGCTCCCGGTCGCGATTCACGGTGACGCGGCGTTCGCCGGCCAGGGCGTGGTGGCCGAGACGCTGAACCTCGGATCGCTCAAGGGATACCGCACCGGGGGGACGCTGCACATCATCACCAACAACCAGGTCGGCTTCACCACCGACATGGAGGACGCGCGCTCCACCCGCTACGCGTCCGACCTCGCCAAGGGCTTCGACATCCCCATCTTCCACGTCAACGCCGACGACCCCGAGGCCTCGCTGGCCGCGGCGCGGCTGGCGATGGCGTACCGCGACCGGTTCCATCAAGACGTGCTCATCGATCTGGTCGGGTATCGTCGCCACGGCCACAACGAAGGAGACGAGCCGGCCTACACCCAACCGGTGATGTACGAGCTGATCCGCGCCCTGCCGACGGTCCGCGACCGCTACGCCAGGACCCTGGTCGACGCCGGGGTGCTGACTCAGGAGGAGAGTGACCGGGAGGCGGAGCAGGCTTACCAGCGGCTGCTGGACATTCAGCAGGCGTTCAAGACCAGCATGGGGCGCACCGTCACCAAGGAGCGCGAGATGCGGCGCGGCGGGGCCGGGCAGGAGGTGGAGACCGCGCTCGCGCCCGAGTTCATCACCTCGCTCAACGAGCAGCTGCTCTCCTGGCCCGAGGGCTTCACGGTGCATCCCAAGCTCCGGAAGCAGCTCGAGCGGCGCCGCACCGCGCTGAGCGAAGGCGGGGTGGACTGGGCCCACGCCGAGACGCTGGCGCTCGCCTCGCTGCTGACCGAAGGCGTTCCGGTGCGGCTCACCGGCCAGGACACCGAGCGGGGTACCTTCAGCCAGCGGCACCTGGTGCTGCACGACGCGGCCAGCGGACAGTCGTGGGCCCCGATCCAGAAGCTCGCCGGCGCGCTCGCGCCGATGGAGCTGCACAACAGCCCGCTGTCGGAGCTGGCGACGCTGGGCTTCGAGTACGGCTACAGCGCCGCCGCGCCGGAAGTGCTGGTGCTGTGGGAGGCGCAGTTCGGCGACTTCATCAACGGCGCGCAAGTCATCGTGGATCAGTTCCTCTCCGCGGGGCTCTCCAAGTGGGGGCTCACGACCCGGCTCACCCTGCTCCTGCCACACGGCTACGAGGGGCAGGGTCCGGAGCATTCCAGCGCCCGGCTGGAGCGCTTTCTCCAGCTCGCCGCCGAGGGCAACATCCGGGTGGCCAACCCGACCACGCCGGCCCAGTACTTCCACCTGCTGCGGCGCCAGGCTCGGCGCACCCGCCAGCGGCCACTGGTGATCATGACGCCCAAGAGCCTGTTGCGCCTTCCGCAGGCCAATTCGTCTCTGGAGGAGCTGGCGGGCGGCGCCTGGCAGCCGGTGCTCGACGATCCGTCGCTCGCCGAGGGGTCCGGCCGGGTGTCGCGCGTGGTGGTCTGCAGCGGTAAGATCTACTACGATCTGCTGGTCGAGGCCGACAAGATGCGAAGCGGGCGGCCGGCCCTGGTCCGGCTGGAGCAGCTCTACTCGTTTCCCTGGACCGAGATGCGCGCGCTTCTGGCGCGGCACGGCGGGCTGGAAGAGCTGGTCTGGGTCCAGGAGGAGCCGCGGAACATGGGGGCGTGGACCTACGTGGAGCCGAAGCTGCGGGAGCTTGCGCCGGGCGACGTGACCGTCTCCTATGTGGGGCGCCCGGAGCGGGCGAGCCCGGCCGAGGGATACCCCGCGGCCCACGCCGCCGAACAGAGCCGGATCATTCGCGAGGCATTGGGCGTCCCGGACCGTCCCGGGCAGACACCCCTGCCCACGGTGGCCGCGGCGGGAGAAGCCAAGGGCTGAACGTACAAGAGGGCGGCTCGCTGGCCGCCCTCCTTTTCATCTGCTCCGTCGCCGGTTCACTCTTTCGCGAGAATCGGCCGTTCCGATGCCTGTCGGGCTAGTTCCCGTAGCGGCTCCGAGAGATGATCCCCGTAGTGCAGGAGGAACACCCCACGAGCCCGGCGCTGCATGAGAAACGCGACCAAAGGCGTGTCGGCCTTGGCCGCGTTGCAGTCTCGGCAGGCGAGGACCAGGTTGTCCGCCCGGTCGTACGCGGTCTGACCGCGACGGGGACGAACGTGGTCCAGTGTAATGGTTTCTGGAGCGGTCTCGGAGCCGCAATAGGCGCATACCGAACCATGCTGAGCCAGAAGCCAATCGCGGTGCGACTGCATCGAGCGACCGGGGGAACGGCGGAAACTGGGGACGGAGACTGCGGAATGTCTACGTGATCTGCGTGCCACAAAGATCCAAGTTGAAGGTG
>JACCRH010000451.1 GCA_013813675.1 Gemmatimonadales bacterium | reverse complement strand
GCCAGGCGGGTGACGGTACTGGAGAAGCACCGCCGCGTCTACCGTCGCCTGGTCGAGCTGGAGTCGCCCCGCTGGACGCCCCGCGAGCGCACGGCGCTGGTGAGCGGGCTCAGGAACGACATCGAGCTACTGTGGCTCACCGGCGAGCTGCGGCTCGCCAAGCCGACGGTGCCCCAGGAGGTGTACTGGGGACTCCACTTCTTCAACGAGACGCTGTTCGAGGCCGTGCCCGACCTGATGGAGAAGGTCGAGCGGGCCCTCGAGCAGTACTACCCGGGGGAGGCGTTCACCGTTCCCGCCTTTTTCCAGTTCGGCTCCTGGGTGGGCGGAGACCGCGACGGCAACCCGTTCGTCACCAACGACGTCACCCGCGGCACGCTGCTGGAGAACCGGCTCACCGGCGTCCGGCGCTATCACCGCCGCCTGGGCGAGCTGGTGCGCGCGCTCAGCATCACCGAGCGTTCGGTGCCCCCCTCCGACCGCTTTCGGGAGGCGCTGGAACGGGAGTTGGCGGCCACCGGCGAGGCCGAAGCGATCGCGACCCGCAATCCGGGTGAGATCTTCCGGCAATATCTCGCGACGATGCTCCGGCGCCTCGAGGTGATGATCCGTGCCACCGAGCGCGGCGACACCAGAGTCGATCCCGCCGGCTACGCCTCCGCCGACGCGCTGGTAGCCGATCTCAAGCTGCTCGAGTCCGAGCTGACGGAATCGGGCCACCAGGAGCTGGGGGCCTCGCTGCTGCGCCCGGCGCGCCGGGAAGTGGAAGCCTTCCGATTCAGCACCGTCCGGCTCGACGTCCGGGAGAACACCACCAAGCTCAACGCCGCGCTCCGCGCGCTGCACGCCGCCACCACCGGGGGCGCCGAGGCGCCGGCTGATCCGGCCGCGTGGCGCGCCTGGCTGTCGGCCGAGCTGGCGCGTCCGCTGGCCCCGGTCGCGTCGATCCCCACGCTTCCGCCCGACACCGCCGAGACCCTGGGCATGTTCGCGCTGGTGCGTCAACTGCGGGAGGAGATCGACCGGGAGGCGTTCGGGACATTCGTCCTCAGCATGACCCGGGGGGTGAGCGACGTGCTCGGCGCCTATCTGCTGGCGAAGACGGCCGGGCTCTTCGCCGACACGCCCGGGGTGGAGAGCTGCACCCTGCCGATCGTGCCCCTCTTCGAAACGATCGAGGATCTCCAGCGCGCGCCCGCCATCATGAAGGAGCTTCTCGAGGTTCCGCTGGTGCGCCGCAGCGTTCGGGCCCAGGGGGGGATGCAGGAGGTGATGATCGGCTACTCGGACTCCAACAAGGACGGAGGGTTCCTCGCCTCCAACTGGGAGCTGTACAAGGCGCAGATCAAGCTGACCCGGGTCGGTCGCGAGGCGGGAATCCCCATCGGCTTCTTTCATGGCCGCGGCGGTTCGGTGAGCCGGGGCGGCGCGCCGACCGGCAGAGCGATCGCGGCGCAGCCCGCGGGATCCATCGGCGGCCGGATGCGGATCACCGAGCAGGGCGAGGTGGTCTCTTTCAAGTATGCCAACCGGGGCACCGCCCAGTATCAGATCGAGCTGCTCGCCGCGAGCGTGGTGGAACACTCGCTGAAATCGGAGCGGGAGGAAGCGCTGGTTCCAACCGCCGAAGGCGACGAGGCGATGGAGGCGCTGTCCGGGGCGGCCATGGCGGCCTACCGCCGCCTGATCGACGATCCCAACCTGCTGCCGTACTATCAGGCCGCGAGTCCGCTGGAGGAGCTGACGCTGCTGAACATGGGCTCGCGCCCGGCTCGCCGCTTCGGGGCGCAATCGCTCAGCGACCTCCGAGCCATCCCCTGGGTGTTCGCCTGGTCGCAGAACCGCCACTTCGTCCCCGGGTGGTACGGCGTGGGCAGCGGCATCCTCACCTTCCTTCAGGTGCGGGGTGAGCGCGGATCCGCCCTGCTCGGCCGGATGTTCAACGACTCACGCCACTTCCGCCTTATCGTGGACGAGGTGGAGAAAACGCTCTCGTATGTGGATCTCGACATCGCCCGGCAGTATGCGGAGCTGGTGCCCGACGAGGATGTGCGGCAGGCCATCTTCCCGTTGATCGAGGAGGAGTACCACCGGACGGTCGAGGCGGTGCTCCGGATCAGCGGCGGGTCCGGGCTAGCCGAGCGCTTTCCCCGGTTTCGCCGGAAGCTGGCCCGCCGGATGCCGACGCTGAACCTGGTCTGCCGGCAGCAGATCGCCCTGCTGCGCCGGTTCCGCGAATCGGGCGGCGACCGGACCCAGGAAGAGCAGCTCTCGGCGCTGCTGCTGTCGATCAATACCATCGCGGCGGGATTCGGGGCGACGGGATGACGGGGCTGAGTACGTCACGGGTGTCACCCTGAACGAAGTGAAGGGGGCCATATCGAGCATGGCCCCCCTTCGCTGCGCTCAGGATGACCTCCCTTCTGTCGCGGCGGGCGTCTTCCGTTTTCGCTCCACCTCCACCCTCAACTGCCCACACGCCGCCTGGATGTCGAGGCCCCGGCTCCGGCGCACCGCGACTTCGATCCCCTGATTGCGGAGCCGGCCGGCAAACCGGCGGATGTCCACCGCCGTGGTGGGGGTGAGATCGGGTGCGCCGCCCGGGTGCAGCGGGAGGATGTTGACCAGCGCGCCCAGTCGCCGGGCCAGCGCCACCAGCCGGTCGGCGTCGGCGTCGGCATCGTTGGTGCCGGCGATCATCACGTACTCGAAAGTCACCCGCTTCCGGAACGCCTCCGCCGCCCGCAGCACCCCCGCCAGCTCGTACTTCTTCTCGATCGGCATGATGCCGAGTCGCTGCGCCGTGGTGGTGGCGTGCAGCGAGATCGCGAGCCGGAACTGCTCCGGCCGCTTGGCGAGCGCCTGCATGCCGGGCAGGATGCCGACCGTGGACACGGTGATGTGGCGAGCGCCGATGCCCAGTCCGTCGGGCTGGTTGAGGATGCTCAGCGCCACGTCCACCGCGCTCCAGTTGAGCAGCGGCTCGCCCATGCCCATGAAGACGATGTTGGTCGGCTTGTCCTCCGGGGTCTGCAGGATGATTTCCCGGACTTGGCCCGCGATCTCGAACGGCGTGAGGTTCCGCCGGTAGCCCATGCGGCCGGTGGCGCAAAAGGAGCAGCGGAGCGCGCAGCCCGCCTGGGAGGAGATGCAGAGCGTGCGGCGCGAGCCGCTCGGGATGAGCACCGATTCGATCGCCTCGCCGTCGGAGAGGCGCCAGAGATACTTGCGGGTTCCGTCGGCGGATTGCTGCACCACATCCGAATGGAGGTGGGGCACTGGCATGGCCCGGTCCAGCTCGGCGCGCAGGGCGGCGGGCAACTCGGTCGCCTCGGCCCAGGCACCGATCGGCGAGACCCACAGTCGCCGGAGGAGCTGGCTGGCGCGATACCGCGGCAGCCCCTGGCCGGCCACCCAGCCCTCCAGGGCCGCCTGAGCCTGGGTGGGGGCGAGTTCGAGCGGTGACGGGGCGGGGGGACGATCGATCACGGGACCTGTCAAGGAAGTACGAGACTGGCACGGAACCGCTTCTCACCCGCGAAGATAGCCGCATTCGGCCGGCCGTCAAAGCCGGCCCCGAACGGCTAAGCGCAAGGCGGATTTTGGATTGCCCCCCCTCCGCGCGACGGTTACGTTTGTCCCATGCCCGCCCGCTCCGCGTCGTGTTGCTGACCGAGCTGCTGACACCGGATCGGCTGGTGGTGCCGCTGGCTGCCCGTGACAAGCGGGAGGCCATCGCGGAGTTGACCCGGCATCTGGTCGGCAGGGCTGGGGGCGATTTCGAGCAAGTGCTCGAGGCCGTCGAGGAACGCGAAATGGTCCTCACGACCGGGATTGGATTCGGGGTGGCGATCCCCCACGCCCGGTCGGCGGCGGTCAAAGAGCTGACCGTGATCGCGGGGGTGAGCGAGGCGGCCGTGCCGTTCGACTCGATCGACGGGGAGCCGGTGCGCCTGTTCTTTCTCATCGTGGGGCCAGACGCGTCCGCGGGCCTCCACGTCAAGATCCTGAGTCGCATCGCCCGATTGGTACGGAGGGAGAACGTCCGCCAGCGGCTGGTCGGCGCGCGGACCCCAGATGAGTTCTATCGCATCCTCGTCGACGCCGAAGCGCGCTAAACCCGCGGCGACCGCTCTCCGCACCCACCTCGCCGGCGCCCTCTCCCGGGCCGACGTCGGCCGCGAAGTTCGGCTCGGCGGCTGGGTCCACCGCCGGCGGGATCTCGGCGGCCTGGTCTTCGTCGACCTGCGCGACCGGGCCGGCCTGGTCCAGCTCTCCTGCAATCCCGCCTGGACCCCTTCGGAGGTCATGGCCCGCGCCGCCGGGCTCGGCGCGGAGACGGTCGTGCTCGCGCGTGGCACGGTGGAGCTCCGTCCCGAGCCCTCGCGCGACCCGGCGCTGGGGTCCCGCGAGGTCGAGCTCCACGTCAGCGGGCTCGAGATCGTCGGCCCGGCGCAGACGCCGCCGATTCCCGTCGCCCGCAAGGAAAAGGAAGACCTCCCCGCCGAGGAGCTGCGGCTCCGGCATCGGGTGCTCGATCTTCGGCGTCCCGAGCTGCAGCGCAACCTGCACCTCCGCCACCGGCTCATGCAGGCCACCCGGCGGTACTTCGACCAGCTGGGCTTCCTCGAGATCGAAACCCCGATCCTCACCAAGCCGACGCCCGAAGGGGCGCGCGACTATCTGGTGCCGAGCCGGGTGCACCGCGGCGAGTTTTTCGCGCTGCCCCAGTCGCCCCAGCTCTACAAGCAACTGCTCATGGTCGCGGGGCTCGACCGCTACTTCCAGATCGCCCGCTGCTTCCGGGATGAGGACCTCCGGGCCGACCGGCAGCCCGAGTTCACCCAGATCGACATCGAGGCCTCGTTCGTCGGCGTGGAGGACGTGCTCGGCTTCGGGGAGGGAATGGTCGAGGCGCTCTGGAGCGAGGCGGGCATCACCGTGGAGACGCCGATCGAGCGGATGCGCTACGCCGACGCGATGGAGCGTTTCGGCAGCGACAAGCCCGATCTCCGGTTCGGGCTAGAGATCTTCGACGCCACCGAAGTGCTCCGTCCCGCGGACTTCTCCATCACCCGGAGCGCCATCGCCGCGGGCGGTCGGGTGCGCGGAATCCGGGTGCCCGGCGGCGCGTCGCTCACCCGGAAACAGGTGGACGAAATCGAGGCCGCGGCCAAATCCCTGGGGGCGGCCGGCCTGCTGCGGCTCAAGCGAAGCGGCGGTGCGCTGGAGGGCGGCCTTGCCAAACATCTGCCCCCCGGCGCCGAATCCAGCCTGGGCCTGGCCGACGGCGATCTGTGCCTCCTGGTCGCCGGCCCCGATCATGTGAGCAGTCCGGCGCTCGATCGGGTCCGGCACGAAGTGGCCCGTCGGCTGGACCTGATCCCGGAAGGCGGGAACCGTTTCGTGTGGATCGTGGACTTTCCGCTCTTCGAGCGCGATCCCGTGTCCGGTGCCCTCGCGCCGGTCAACCATCCCTTCACCGCGCCTCATCCCGAAGATCTCGCCCTGCTGGACTCGGCGCCCGAGCGGGTGCGCGCATTGGCCTACGACATGGTGCTGAACGGCACCGAGCTGGGCGGCGGAAGCCTCCGCATCGCCGACCCCAGGCTGCAGAGCCGGATCTTCGGCCTGCTTGGCATCGCGAGCGAGGTGGCGGAGCAGCGCTTCGGCTTCCTGCTGGAGGGGCTTCGCGCCGGCGCGCCGCCCCACGGCGGATTCGCCTTCGGTATGGATCGCATCGTAATGCTGCTCTCGAATGCCGACTCGCTGCGCGACGTGATCGCCTTTCCGAAGACGACCGCGCAGCGCGCGCTGTTCGAGGGAGCGCCCTCGCCGGTAGACCCGGCGGACCTGGCGGAGTTGAACCTGGAGATCAAGCAGGAGGAAAAGCGTGAATCGGGGACGGTGAAATAGCAGCAGGGCTGATGTCACCCTGAACCAAGAGAGAGGGACCATCACCGAGATGGCCTCCTTCGCTTCGCTCAGGATGACAGATGACAGACTCTGTTTCACTCACCGTTCGCCTTTCAACCTGTGACGGACATGGCCGACGACATCCAACACCGCATTTCCGCCGAGGGGGCCGACCCGCTGCTCTTCGCCGGGGTGAACGAGAGCAACCTGCATGAGTTGCAGCGTTCGCTCGGCGTGCGGATCTCCTTCCGGGGCGACGCGGTGACCGTGTCGGGAACCGCCGAGCATGTCGAGCGCGCCGCGCCGGTGGTGCAGGGGCTGCTCGATCTCGCCCGGATCGGCGAGCCGGTGAGCCCCGACGACGTCTACCGCCTGGCGGCGGACGCGCCCACCGGGGAGGCGTTGGCCGCTGGCGACGGCAAGATCGTCCTGCCCGGGCTGCGGCGCGCGATCTCGCCCAAGACCCAGGGACAGCGCGACTACCTCCAGGCGATCGCCGAGCACGATATCGTGGTGGGCATCGGTCCCGCGGGGACCGGCAAGACCTATCTCGCGGTCGCCAAGGCGGTCGAGGCACTCGCGCGGAAGCGGGTCAAGCGCATCATCCTCGCCCGGCCAGCGGTCGAGGCGGGCGAGTCGCTCGGCTTCCTGCCCGGCGACCTGCAGGCCAAGGTCGATCCCTATCTCCGGCCGCTGTACGACGCGCTGGAAGACATGATGCCGCACGACCGGGTGCAGCGCGCCCTGGAGACCCGGACCATCGAGATCGCGCCGCTGGCGTACATGCGGGGGCGCACCCTGGCCGATGCCTTCATCATTCTGGACGAGGCGCAGAACGCCACCGGCGCCCAGATGAAGATGTTCCTCACCCGGCTCGGGGTGAACAGCAAGACCGTGGTGACGGGCGACAAGACCCAGATCGACCTTCCCCGGCGAGAGGAGTCAGGGCTGGTGCAGGTGGAGCGGGTGTTGCCGGGCATCGAAGGAATCGCCTTCTGCTATCTGAACGAGACCGATGTGGTCCGCCACCGTCTGGTGCGGGAGATCATCCGGGCCTATGCCGAAGACCAGAGCGGCTGATGTCGCCTAGTGAGCGGACCTTGCCCCCGAGGCCCCCGCCCGCTCGCGGCATAGCCCGGTCGATCAGGTTCCACCTGGTCCGCTGGCTCCCGCTGGTGGGTGCGGCGGTGGTGGGCTACGCGCTCTTCCCCCCGCCCGCCGTCGTCATCACCGCCCTGCCCGCCGCGGGCCAGGTCGCGGAGCGCACCGTGGTGGCCCCGTTCTCGTTCGAGACCCCGAAGTCGGACGAGGAGGTCACCAGCGAGGGCGAATCGCGGGCGTTCAGCGCGAGACCGGTGTACCGCTACAGCCCCACGGCGTACGACTCGGCGCTGGCCAAGGCCCGCTCCTTCTTCGCCGAGCTCGAGCGCGCCGACCAGCAGGGCCCCGGCCTGTTGAAAGCGGTGGCGACCACCCGGGTGAACCTGGGACCGGCCGAGGCCGAGTTCCTCACTGTCGAGTCGCAGCGCCGGCGGCTCCAGTCAGTGGTCACCCACTTCCTGGCTGAGGTGCTCTCGCGCGGGGTGGCGGACGCTGGCGTGCTGCGCAGCGAGCCGAGCCGTACGGTGAGCCTCCGCCGGGCCGAGGTCGAGAGAGTGGTCGCGCGCGACTCGATCCTCTCCTTCGCCGACCTGATCGATCGGGCGGAAGCGGCGGCCAGCGTCATCGAAAGCCCGGCCGGACAGCGGGCGGCACGGCGGTTGGTGGGCGCCTTCTACCATCCCACCGTCGTGCCCGACCTCGTCCTCACCTCGTCTCGCCGGGAACAGCTCCGCGCCAGCGTGGATCCGGTGAAGTATTACGTTAGCGCGGGCGAGCGGATCACTACGGTGGGGCAGCCCGTCACTGAAGTGGGGCGCGCCAAGCTGGCGGCTCTGCAGGCCGAGGTGGGGAAGCGCGGCAGTGGACATCCTCTGCTCCGGGGCGCCGCCGGCGCCCTGCTCTACAACGCGGTGGTGATGGCGGTGTTCTGGGTCCTGTTGCTGTTCTACAAGCGGGAGACCTACGACAAGCTGCGCGAGGTGGTGTTCTTCGGAGTGCTGTTCTCGCTGGTGCTGTTGCTCACAGCGGGCCTCCACCGGGCCTTTCCGGGACGGCCCGAGCTGGTGCCGATTCCCTTTGCCGCAATCGTGGTGACGCTGCTGTACAATGGCCGAGTCGGCCTGGTGGCCGCGATGACGCTCGCCATCCTGCTGGACGGGCAGTGGGCGCTGCGCGAGAGCTCCATTCTCTTCTTCGGGCTGGTGAGCGGGGTGGCGGGAGCGGTGGGCATCCGGGTGGTACGCCGCCGCTGGCATCTCTACCTCACTATCGGGGCGATGGCGGCCGGGTCGGTCCTGGCCTCGGTGACGGTGGGGCTGATCCAGGGATGGAGTACCGTCGTGATCGTGGCCAGCGCGTTTCTCGGCATGCTGATGGCGCTGGCAAGCGCCTCGCTCGCCATGATCGTGACTCCGATCGCCGAGTCCGCCACCCGCATCACCACCGACCTGACCCTGCTGGAGCTCTCCGATCTCGGCCGCCCGCTGCTCCGCCGCCTGGCGCAGGAGGCCCCGGGCACCTGGGCCCACAGCCTTGCCATGGCCAACCTCTGCGAATCCGCCTGCAACATTATCGGAGCCAACGGCCTCCTGGCGCGGGTGGGCTGCTACTATCACGACGTGGGCAAGCTGGCCAACCCACGCTTCTTCATTGAGAACCAGGCCGGCGGGCCCAATCCGCACGACGACCTGGTCCCCAGCGAGTCGGGCAAGATCATCCGCAACCACGTGCTGGACGGGTTGGCACTGGCAGAAGATGCCGGTCTTCCCGACGTCGTGAAAGCCTTTATCCCAGAACATCATGGGACCACCGAGATAACCTATTTTCTGAGCCGCGCTCGGCTGCTGGCGACCGATGGTCGGGTCAACCCCGCCGATTTCCGCTATCCCGGTCCGCGTCCCCAATCCGCCGAAACCGCGGTGGCCATGCTGGCCGACTCGGCGGAAGCGGTGGTACGGGTGCTCGACGACCGAAGTCCCGACCTGGTGCGCGAGGCGATCGAACAGCTGGTGGCGCAAAAGCTCGCCTCGGGCCAGCTCGACGACGCCCCGCTCAGCCTGGTGGACATCGACCGAATCAAGCGGGAATTCGCGCGCGTCATGTCGGGCACCTACCACAAGCGCATCGGGTACCCCCGTGCCGCCGGTGTTCCGCCGGAGCTCGAGACCGCCGAGCGTGCCTGAGGTGGTGGTCAGTGGCCGCCGCCTTCCATTGCCCACCGCCCTGGTCCGACGGGTGGTCGCCGGCGTGCTCCAGGGTGAGCGCCGTCCCGCCCTCGTCTCCATCACCTTCCTCGGTCGTGACGCGATGCGGCGGATGAACGCCACGCACAAAGGCCGAGACGTGCCCACCGATGTCCTGGCGTTTGCACTGAGCGATGGGGCGGGGCGCCAGGTGGGCGACGTCTACATCTGTCCCTGGGTCGCCGCCCGGGAGGCCGACGCGCGGGGCGTGCCACTCCGCGAAGAGCTGATCCGCCTGGTGATCCATGGGACCCTGCACGCCCTCGGCCGGACCCATCCCGAGGGGCCGGCACGCACCCGGTCGGCGATGTGGCGCCGCCAGGAGCGGTACGTCGGAGCGCTGGCGTGATCGCGTTCCTCCAACTCTTCCTCGCTCCGCTGGTGGCGGCCGCGCTCACCCTGTGGGCGGCTTGGCTCGCGCTCGCCGCGGAATCCGACGCCGATCTGCCGCGCCCGCTCGGCGGCGATTCGCCCGAGGTGGAGGGAGGCTCCCTCTCCCGCCACCTCCACGTGGCCCATCTCGCCCTCCTGGTGCTAGCCGGGGCCGCCGCCGGCGCGGCCGTGGCGTGGTGGGCGCGCTCGCCGATCGGAGGGCTGATCCGCCTGCTGCCGGCGATCGGATTGGTCTGGATCGTGGGCGACCTCTTGCCCAGGCTGGTGGCCGCGGTCGCCCCGGAGC
>JACCRH010000438.1 GCA_013813675.1 Gemmatimonadales bacterium | reverse complement strand
CCTCCTGACCCGGACGCACCACCAGCCGGCGGCGGTCCACCGCCTCCAGAGCTTGCCGCAGCCCCTGGCGAAGACGGGAATACTCACCGGCACCGAGCAGCTCGGAGGCGCGGAGGCCCTCCACGTGGCCCAGGCTCGCGAGCACGTCCCACCGGAGCAGTCGCGCGTCCCATGGCCGGTCGTCCCCGGTGGTGTGGGCCAGCAGTCGCCGGTCGAGTCCGGCTCCCGAGCCCCACAGGGTCTTGGGTGGCATCGCGCCTACCGCCCCGCCAGATATTCGCGGGCCAGGCCCGCGTAGAAGCCGCGCGCCGCGGTCACCTCCGGCAGGTCCACGTACTCGTCCGGCGTATGCGAGCGGCGGCTGGTGCCGGGCCCCGCCTTGATCGCGTCCACGTGGCGAAGGAAGACCCAATCGGAGCAGGTCGGGCTCCCGAACCGCGCCGCCTCGGGACGGGCGCGTGCCGCGGCCGCGAGCAGGCGGGAGTCCGCCGGCGTCTCGCAGGGCACCAGCCGGCGGGAGGTGACCACCACCTCGGAGTCGAGCCGCTCGCGCAGCAATGTGGCGATTTCGTCGTGGGTCCAGTCGGGCGTGCTGCGGACGTCGAGAATCGCGGTGGCGATCGGCGGGGTGACGTTTCGGCTCACACCGGCGTCGAGCATGGTGGGTGTCGCGACGGTGCGTCCGAGGACGGGATGGGTCCGGCCGTCGAAGAGATCCTCCAGCCGGAGCAGGTCGCGCGCCAGCACCAGCGCGGCGTTGACGAACTGGCCGTCGGCCGCGGCGTAGCCGGCGTGCCGCTGGTCTCCCCGGGCGATCAGGTCGACCATCATGAGCCCGCGCTGCGCGGTGGCGATATCGAGGTTGGTGGGTTCCCCCACCACCGCGGCATCGATCGGGCCGGAGCGCTCCACCGCCCGCTCCATGGTGGTGTTCCTGGTCTCTTCGCCATAGCCCAGGATGACGAGGAGCCGGCCGCTCTCCAACCCGTCGCCGGCCGCGAGGTCCCGTGCCGCGGTCACCATCGCCGCGACCGACGCCTTGGCGTCTCCCGCGCCGCGGCCGTAGAGCCGGTCGCCCTCGACTGCGGGGGTGAACGGGTCGCGGGTCCATCCGGCACCCGGGGGCACCACATCCAGGTGGGAGACCAGGGCCAAGGTGGGGCCCGGTGCGCCACTGCGCACCTCGAGCCGCACCGAGCTGTCATCGCGCACGACGTCGAGCCCCCACCCGCGAGCCGTCTCCTCGACGAAGGCGGCCACCGCCGCCTCCTCGCCGCTCACTGAGGGAATCGCGACCAGCTGCTCAAGCAGCTTCAGCTCACCCGGCAAGGTCCACCCCGAGATACGTCGCCTTCTCCTTCCGCCCAACGATCATCGTCCCGCAACCGGCACCGGTGAAGACCTCGAGGAGGAGGGCGTCCGGGGCGCGGCCGTCGATGATGTGGGTCCGTTCGACCCCGCCCGTCGCCGCGCGGATGCAGGCCTCCACCTTGGGGCGCATGCCGCCGCCGAGCACCCCGCTCGCCATCAGGCCGGCAAGGTCGTCGGGGTCGGCGAAGGTGACCAGGGTGGAGGGGTCGGTCCGGTCGCGAAGCACACCGGGCGCGCCGGTCAGGAAGACCAGCTTCTGGGCCCGCATCGCCACCGCCAACGACTCGGCGACGGTGTCGGCATTGACGTTGAAGACCTCGCCGTCGTCACCCCCGGCCAGGCTCGCCACCACGGGAACGAACCGCGCCTCGACCAAGGTGGAGAGGATACGGGGATCCACCCGGTCCACGTCGCCCACATGTCCGTAGTCGACCCGCACGGTCTGGCCGGTGTCGTCCACCACCTGCACCGGAGGGCGCCGGTGGGCGGTGATGAGGTCGGCGTCCACCCCGCTCAATCCCACCGCCTGCACCCGGTGGGCGCGCAGCGCCGCGAGCAGCTCCACGTTGAGCTGGCCGGCGTAGACCAGCTTCGCCACCTCGAGCGCGGCGTCGTCGGTGACCCGGCGGCCCGCGACCATGCGCGGCTCGGTGCCCAGCCGGCGGCTCAGCGCAGTCGCCTGCGGCCCTCCGCCGTGCACCACCACGAGCCGGATGCTGAGCGAGGAGAGGAGCGCGAGCTGGCCCGTCACCTGCTCCAGCACCTCCGGCGCCCCCAGCACCTCGCCGCCGAGCTTGACCACGAAGACCTGGTCGCGATAGGCACGGACATAGCGCAAGGCGCCTTTGAGGCCGGCGATGCCCCGAGTTGTGTCGATGCTCACGCCTTGCTCCCGGGTGCGCTGCGACTGGGTATGACATGCATCGTCGTGCCGCGCATTGTCATGCCGCGCATTGTCATGCTAAGCGAAGCGAAGGAGCCGACACGTGGCCATGGCTCCTTCGCTTCGCTCAGGATGACACACAGCCCTTCATGACCACACAGCCCTTCATGACCACACAGCCCTTCACCACTGGTCATTGGCCCATCCCGCCACTCCCGAGCAGCTCCAGCAGCAGCGCTCTCTGCGCGTGCAGCCGATTCTCCGCCTGGTCCACCACCACCGAGTTGGGTCCGTCGAGCACCGCGTCGTCGATCTCCACGTTGCGCCGGACCGGCAGGCAGTGCATCACGATCCCCCTCCCGCCGCGGGTGGACTTCACCCGGTCCGGCGTGAGCCGCCAGTCGCGCAGTGCGGCCCGCTGGGCGGCCTCTTCCTCCGGGTTGCCGTAGAGCTTCACCGACCCCCACGACTTTACGTACACCGCGTCGGCCCCCACGGTGGCCTCATCGGGGTCGTCGATGATATGAACGAACTCACCCCCCGACTGCTGGGCGATGCGGCGAATGAGCGCGGTGTCCTCGGGGTCGAGCTCGTACCCCGGCGGCCGGGCGATCACGATCTCCATGCCGAGTCGAGCCGCGGCGAGCGCCGCGCTGGCCGGTACCGCGGTGGGGAGGGCCTTGGGATGCCAGGCCCAGGTGAGAACGAAGCGCTTGCCCGAGGTCTCGCCCAGTTTTTCCCGGAGGGTCATCGCGTCGGCCAGCGCCTGGCAGGGATGTCTGCGCGCCGACTCGAGGTTGATCACCGGCTTCTCGCAATGCTGCGCAAAGCTCCGCAGAATGGCGTCCTGGCGCGCGACCGCCCACTCGCGGCCCCGGGGGAACGCGCGCACGCCCAGCGCGTCGGCGTAGCGGCCGAGCACCCGCGCCGCGTCCACGATGTGCTCGACCGTCTCGCCATCCATCACCGCGCCAGGCTCGGCCTCGAGCGCCCAGCTTCCCCGACCCGGCTCCAGCACCACCGCGTGCCCGCCGTGGAGGAACATGGCGGTCTCGAAGCTGGTACGGGTGCGCAGGCTCGGGTCCATGAACACCATCGCCAGCACCTTCCGCTCCAGGCCTCCGGTGACACCACCGCGCTTGACTCGCGCGGCCAGCGCCAGCACCACCTCGATCTCGTCGGCGGTCCACTCCTCCAACGAGAGAAAGTCGCGCTTGGTCACGCGAGCGCCTCCTCCAGTCCCGCGAGCAACAGGTCGGCCTCCCGGGGAGAGAAGGAGAGCGGCGGCAGGAGCCTCAGCACCGCGGGGTCGGACGCCGTGCCGGTGATGATTCGCCGGTCGAAGAGCGCCTGCTGCACCAGGGCGGCGGGGCGATCGAGATGGAGTCCCAGCAACAGGCCCCGGCCGCTCACCTGCCGGACGCCGAGCGCCCTGGCCCCCCGCGCGAGCCGCGCCCCCACCCGAACGGCGTTCTCGATCAGGCCCTCGCGGTCGATCACATCCAGGGTGGCGAGCGCCGCGGCGCAGGGCACCGGCCCTCCCCCGAACGTGCTGCCCAGGTCGCCGATCCCGATCCCCGCCGTGACTGCCGGGGTGGCGATCACCGCGCCGATCGGCAGCCCCGACGCAAGCCCCTTGGCGAATGTCAGGATGTCGGGAACGACGCCCACCGCCTCGGCGGCGCTGAACGCCCCGCAGCGCCCCACCCCGCACTGGACCTCGTCAAAGATGAGGGCCGTCTCGTGCGCATCACAGATCCGCCGGGCGGCGCGCAGGAAGTCGGCGCTCAGGTCGCGCGCGCCGGAGAGGCCCTGCACCGGCTCCACGATGATGGCCGCCACGCTCCCGTCCACCGCGGCCTCCAGGGCGGCCACGTCGTCGGCGGGTACTCTGCGCGAGAGCGGGATGCCGCTTCGGGAGGCGGCCTCCTCGTAACGGGTGCCGTCGGTGCAGGCCAGGGTCGCGGCGGTGCGGCCGTGCCAGCCGCCCGCTACCGAGACCACCTCACTCCGGCCGGTCCGCTTCCGGGCGAGATGCAGCGCATTCTCGTTGGCTTCGGCCCCCGAGTTGCAGAAGAACACCCGCTTGAGCGGCTCGGGGCAGAGCGAGGCGAGGCGCTCCGCCAGCTCGGCGCGAAGCGGATGGGCCACGGCGGTGGAGTAGAACAACAGCTGCTCCGCCTGGGACACGATCGCGCGCACCACGTCGGGATGGGAGTGGCCGGTCGCGGCGACCGCGTGACCGCCGTAGGCGTCCAGCCATTCGTCGCCCTCCTCGTCCACCAGCCAGGAGCCGTGGCCGCGGACGGGACGGACTGGAAACTGGGCGTAGACGGGGAGCAGGGCCCTCGGCTCGCCCGATGTCGACATGCTCGCAATGTCAGCGTTGTCATCCTGAGCGGAGCGAAGGAGGCCATCGCCGCCTTCCGCTCCCTTCGCTCCGCTCAGGGTGACATCGATCCGACGTCCCGGTCCGGTCAGCATGGAAACATCCCTCCCCCTTTCAGCCCCGCCTGCTCGTCGATCCCCAGCGCCAGGTTCATTGCCTGGATGGCCTGCCCGGCGGCGCCCTTCACCAGATTGTCGATCGCCACGGTGACCTGCACTTCGGCGCCGTCCTCGCTCTCCACGGCGTGGATCAAGGCGTAGTTGGTGCCCACCGCATGGGTGAGCTCGGGCGGCGCATCGAGTATCCGGACGAAAGGCCGGCCGACATACGCCTCCCGGAACCAGGTGGCCGCCGCGGTGCCCGGCCCGCCGGCGCTGACCGCGCGGCCCGGCGGAAGGTACCCGTGGAGGGAGAGATAGATGCCACGCACGAACGGTCCCGAATGGGTCATGAGCCGCGCCGCCGCGTCGGGCCGCCCGATCCACTCCCGCCACGACTGCAGCACCTCCGCCTCGTGCCGGTGACCCAGCACCGAGTAGGCGAAGAGGTTGTGCGCCCGCGCCGGATGATGAGTCGCCGGCTTCGGCTGGACGCCGGCGCCGCTCGATCCGGTCACCGCGAACATCGAAGGTGACAGGTCGAGTCCTGCGCGCGCCAGCGGATAGAGGGCCAGCTGCGCGGCGGTCGCGAAACACCCGGGTACGGCGAGGGCCCCCGCTCCCCTCAGCGCGGGGCCAAGCACGTCCGCCAGGGCGTAACAGAACCGTGGCAGGAGCTCGGCCGCGGCATGCGGGCCGTAGTATCGCTCGTAGAGCGCGCGGTCGCGAACCCGGAAATCGGCGGCGAGGTCCACCACGAGCCGGGGGCCTGCGGCGAACACTTCGGCGGCCACGCGGGAGGACTCGCCGTGCTCGAGGCAGAGGAAGACGACGTCGCGCCCCGACGCGATCTCGCCGGGAGTCGCGCTGGCAAACCGCGCGTCTGAGATGGCCGCGAGCGCGGGGTGTGCGTCGGCGACCGGCGCCCCGCCCCGACTCCGGCTGCTGGCGACGCACTCCCGGACTTCGGGATGCTGGTACAGGAGACGCAGCAGCTCGCCCCCGGCGTACCCGGCGGCCCCGACCACGGCGACGTTCACCAGGCCGCGGCGGTGGCGAGGGCCTCGGACTTCTCCGCCCATTGGGCCATGGCGCTGCGCACCGTCGCCACCAGTCCCGCGGCGTCGCGCCGGGCGTTGTGTGCCCGGAGGCCCAGGGTGCCGGTGATGTAAACCTGGCCCACCTCGTTGTCGGTGGCCGGACCGGTGATGGCGGAGATCGGCAGCGCGAACTCCCGCTGCATCAGTTCGGCCGCGCCCCAGCAGGCCACCGGATCCGGAGCGGCCATGACGTACGCGGCGCCAACCGACATCAGCTCGGCGTCACGGAGAATGTCCTGTACGCCGTACTCGCCGAGGATGCCGTCGCCCAATTCGGCGACGATGACGTCGGGCTTGGCCGCGCCGAGACGGTTGAAAATGCCCTTGGCGGTCGTGACGGTGACCCCCGCATGGGTACTCGCGATGCCGACGTCGTTGAAGGTGAGAGCCGCGACCGCGCCGGCGTCGAGCATGGAGAGCGCGTCGCGCATGAGCGAGACGCCGGTGAGCTTCGCGGCCGCGACCCGGAGCCCGCCGCGCGCGAGCCCGCGGACCAGCTCAGTGGCGGCGACGGTCTTGCCGGCGTTCATGCAGGTACCGGCCACGTAGATCACCGGCACGCGACTCTCGAGCAGGTCGGAGGGCGGCACGGCGCGGTCGCGGATGTGCGCCGGCCGGCCCACCCGGTCGCCGAGCTCGGGGAAGGCGAGCACGGCGCCCAGCACCTCGGCGCGGAACGGGGGGCCGATATCGGGGTTGACCGAAGTGCAGCGTCCGAGAATCCCGCCCAGGTTGAGCACCTCGATGGAATCGCCGACGGCCAGGTGCGGCGGCACCACGCCCGCGTAGCCCCGCAGCGCCCGGCGGGTGCCGAGCACGCCGGCGAGCACGTCGCCCGCGCGGAGCGAGAGCATCCGGCCGGTGACGTCCTCCACGGTGTTGTACGCGGACTTGTCCTCCAGGATCCGGACCGCCAGGACGTACCCTTCCGCCGCCACGATCTCGTCGCCCACGATCACCTCGGGCGACAGGGCGGCGTTGCGGGTAGCGGAGCTGATCCGGTCGAGCCGGACGCGGGTGGTTACGACCATCTCTGACTCCTTAGTAATGCGAAGTTCCTGCGGCTATTCACCCATGCCCGCCGTCACCCGAGGCTCGCGCGGCGAGCAACGAAGGAACCGCGGACACTCGCGCGAAGGCCCGGGCCTCGTCGCCGGTCCAGAGGCGGTTCTCCTCGCCGTAGGTGGCGATGGAGGTGTCCATCATGGAATGCGGGCTTCGGCTGCCCACGACCTGGAAGCGGCCGGCGGCGAGGCGAACCCGGGTATCGCCAATCACCCGGCTCTGCGAGCTGGTGATCAGGGCCTCGATGTCGCGGAGCGCGGGATCGAAGTACTGGCCCTCGTGCAGCCGATCCCCGTAGAAGCGGCCGAGCTGGTCCTTCCAAAAGGTCTGCCACTTGGTGAGAACCAGCTTTTCCAGCTCGCGATGGGCCCCGATCAGGATCAGGGCGGTGCCGGCCTCGAAGCCGATTCGGCCCTTGATGCCGAGCGCGGTCTCGCCCACGTGGATGCCGCGCCCGACGCCGTAGGACTCCGCCAACTCGCCCAGCCGGGCCACCAGGGCCGGCCCCCCGAGCGGCACGCCGTCGAGCGAGACCGGCAGCCCGTGCTCCCACCCCAGCACGATCTCGCGTGCGGCCGGCGTGTCGGCCGGGGGGTCGATCAGCTCCGCCGGTGGGCCAGCCCAGGTGTCGTGGGTCCAGCCGCCGCCCCAGGTGGTGCCCCACAGTCCCCGGTTGATGCTGTAGCTGCCGGCGCGGGCCGGCACCGGCAGGCCGCGCGCCGCGAGATAGGCGATGGCCTCGTCGCGCTTGATTCCGGCGTCCCGGATCGGCGTCACGATGGCCAGCTCGGGCGCGAGCACTCGAAGGGCCACGTCGAACCGCACCTGGTCGTTCCCCGCCCCGGTCGACCCGTGAGCCACGGCTTCGGCCCCGATCCCGCGCGCCACGTCCACCACCGAGAGCGCCTGCTGGGTCCGCTCCGCCGCGACACTCAGCGGATAGACCTCGCCCCGCAGGACGTTCGCCTGGATCAGGTAGCGGACGAACCGCTGGTAGACTCGCTCCCGGGCATCCACCTCGTGGTGCGCCACGGCGCCCATCGCGTCGGCCTGAGTCCGAATTGCGGCGCGGTCGGCGGCGCTCGACCCGCCGGTGTCCACGTAGACCGTATGCACCGTCCAGCCGTCTTCGGCCAGGCGGGGCACGCAGTAGGAGGTGTCCAGCCCGCCGGAAAAGGCGAGGGCGATGGTGCGGTTATGCATATTGCATGAATATGCAGATAGATCGGCGGGGCACAAGGGCGGTCTGCCTGACCTTCCCGACGGGCCCTGAAGCGATCTGCGCCGCCACGGGAGTGGCGGCGCAGGAGACGCAGATGGCGGAGAATGGACTTCAGTGCAATACGTCGGTGTCGTCGATGACCCCGGTGTCGAGGTCGTGGACGTAGAGCGCGGCGCCTCGACCGTCGGCCGACTCGCTGACTACCTCCTGTAACAATTTGAGCGAGTCCGTGAGGCTGGGGGCGAAGGCGTACTCGAGTGCGAGTGGCGCTGGTTCGCCCTCCCGGGCCTCGGGAAGGTAGGCGGCAAGAAAGCGGTCGATGATGACGGGGTGGATCTCGCGATTGATGGGATGGGGAAGGCCGTGGCGGCGCTCGATCTCGCTGAGGAGGCGCGCTGCAAGCAGCAGGCGCTCCTGCTCAAGGGCGGCAGAAAGCATCACATATCCCCTCGTCTGCGCGTACCGGTCCGACTGGCGCGGCCGGTAGGTGAATGGCTTGGGCGGCGCCAGCGCCCGGGGAACCGCGCGAACGCGGCTGGCATTCCTACCATGGCGGGCGGCCCGCATGCGGCGAAAGAGAAGAAAAACCGAACCACGCCTTGCCGGCGTCGAGATCTTCAGGAGTGAGTGCATGCCCTCCCGACACCCAGTGCAACCTCACGCTCGCGCCGGCGTCGCCGAGCAGCTGGGCGAGCGCTTCGCTCTGGGGCGGAGGAACCAGCGGGTCCGCCTGTCCGGCATTGATCTGGACCAGCACACCGCCGAGGTCAGGCAAGCTTTCAGGAACGAAAGGCACCATGGGCCTGATCAGCAGGGCACCACCCAGGACTCCGGGGCGGAGCAGGAGCAGGGAGGCCGCGATGTTCGCGCCGTTGGAGAAGCCGACCGCGACCGGCTTGCGTCCATTCAAGCCGTACGCCTTGTCGGCCGCCTCGAGGAAGTCGGCCAGCTCGTGGGTCCGGTTCCGCAGGTCGTCGAGATCGAACACCCCTTCGGCCAGCCGGCGGAAGAAACGCGGCATGCCGTTCTCCAGCACCTTGCCGCGGGGGCTCAGCCGCGGTGCGCCGGGGAGTAGCGCCTCGCCCAGCGGCAGGAGGTCGTGCTCGTCACCGCCGGTGCCGTGCAGCAACAGGAGGACCGGCAAGCCCGGCGCGCCGGGGAGGAAGCGATGGATCAATCCCAGATCGGGCGTGGCCACTCAGCCGTCCACCGCTTGGGCCTGCGGAAGGCGGAGCGGCGGGAGCGACCGCTCCAGCCTCTGCCGCATCGCCTCGTATCGCGGTGGAAGCTTGAGCGCCGTCCCCAGCTCCGCGGAGCTCTCGTCCAGAGTGAATCCCGGGCCGTCCGTGGCGACCTCGAACAACACCCCCCCTGGCTCACGAAAGTAGATCGACCCGAAATAGTTCCGGTCCCTCACCTCGGTGACCTCTACCCCCAGCCTCCGGATCTCCTCCTGCCGGGCCCGCTGTTCCTCTTCGTCCGCCGCGCGGAAGGCGACGTGGTGCACGGTGCCGACGCCGTCGCTGCCGCGCCAGAATCCCGGCGCCCTCCGCAGATCCACTACGGTGCCCAGGCCATCGTCGCCGGACACGAAACGCAGCCGGTTTCCGTCCTCATCCTTCGCCCGAAACCCCATCATCGTCGTCAGGAACTCGGCCGACCCGGCGGCGCCATGCTCCCAGATCGTGACCGCGTGCACCCCACGCACCGCGTGCTCGGCGGGCACCGTCGCGCCAGCCTTCCACGGAATTCACGGCGGCAGTCGCGATCAGCTCGAGCAGCAGCCCGTCGGGATCGGCAAAGGCGAGCACCTGCTCGTCGAAACGGCGGGTGGGACCCTCGTACTTCACGCCGCGTGCGAGCAGCCGCTCGATCCAATAGCCGAGCGAACCGGAGGGCACCGCGAGACCGATGCCGTTGGTTTGCCCGGTGCCTTGGCGGCCCGGCCGTCCGGAGGTCCTGGGAAAGAACGTGAGAAGCGACCCCGGCCGCCCGAGCTCGTCGCCGTAGTAGAGATGGTAGGTGCCCGGATCGTCGTAGTTGACGGTCAGCTTTACCAGCCGCATTCCCAGCGTGCCGGCCTAGAAGTCGAGGTTCCGCTGCGGCTCCCGGGCGATCGCGGTGACGTGATGGATGCTCATGCCTTGGCGATCTCCTCCAGGTCGTCCCGGGTCAGCTCGATGGAGCCGGCGTCGATCCACCCGTCAACTTGCTCCGGGGTGCGCGCGCCGACGATTGCGGCGGTGACACCGGGCCAGGCAAGCGTCCAGGCGATCGCGATCTCGGCCACCGTGACGGCGGCGTGGCGGATGGGGGCCAGCGACTGCTCGTCTTCCTGTGGTCCCCAGCCGAACGCCCAGTCGCCCCCACCGACGGCCCACGCGCCGAATCCGACGGTGGTGATCTCCATGTCGGTGGTGCCCAGCCTTCGCGTGGCCAACGTCGTGTGCATCGCGGACTCTCCTCTGCCTCGCGGCACGGGTCCGGTTCTCAAATCATTATGGCGCTGTCAGACGCTCCGTGCTTTGGCTCGTTCCGCAATCCGCCGTCGTCCCACTCCCGCAAAGTAGCCGGGTCACTCCACTCGCACCGTGACCCCGGCGGAGTCGCCAGATGGGGAGATGGCGCGAAAGCGGTGGCGGCCGGGTCGGAGGCCCCAGCGGCCCGGTGCGTGGGGAACGTCGTCCACCATCCAAAAAACCGGGGCGCCGCCCCGCCCGCCCGCCCGCTGCCCGCAGCGAGGGTCCGCGCCCCCACCCGCCAGCGACCCCGCGACCGGCCGATCGAAGGTGATGGTGACCGCGGGGGGCGGGGCGACCGCCTCGGTGGGAATGACTCGGAGCACCCGCAACTCGGGCGCGGAGTCGGCGACCAACAGCAGTCCCACGGCGGCCAACCGGTGGAGCGACTGCGTCCGGGAGGGGATCATGAACCAAGACGGTGTAGATATTTGCGGCGGCCTTTTCCTATATTGAAGCTCGCAGGCCCGGCAGCTTCCCTCTGCATATCCCAACAGCGCCGTGGGTATCGCCAGTGCCGTGTGTCCACCACAGGAGGCATGATGCGCAGGTCCATCGCTGCTCTTGCCGTGATGCTGGTCGCCGTGTCCGAGCTTCAGGCCCAGCGAGCCGGAACTATCGAACTGGGACTCTTCCCCACTGTCGCCTATTTCGACAAGTCGCTGCAGTTGAATCAGGGCAACGGCGGGCCGGGGGCGCGAGTCGGATTTTTCCTGTCCGACCGGCTCGCGGTGGAGGCCGATGGGTCATGGGTGCCGACCAACGCGCC
>JACCRH010000426.1 GCA_013813675.1 Gemmatimonadales bacterium | reverse complement strand
TCCACCGCTTTGCCACCCAGCCACGCCAGCGCGCCGGTGAGCACACCGCGGGTGCCCACGTCCCACTGCAGGTCCGGCATGAACAACTTCGAGGTCGCGGTGTCATACGCCGGGTGACCGACGGCGTACAGCATCCCCTTGACCGGACCGCTCACCTGGAGGCCCACCGCCAGCCTGCCGTCGCCCACGCCCATCAGGTGGAGGCTGTCCACCGCGAGCTTCTGCGCGGCTACCCTGATCTCGGTTCCCCGCAGCTCCCGGGTCAGAATGCTGCTGGCCACGTCGTAAGGCAGGCGTCCCTCGGTCAGGAGGTGAAGCACTGGCGTCCGCGCCGTGCTGTCCCCGGGAGGGGGAAGCCGGCGCACCCGCGGCGAGGGCCGTTCGCCCCCGAGGACGCGCGGGTAGGCGGAGAGGCCGACGTGGGTCAGCAACGTGTCACTCTCGAGCTGAAGCACCCCGATCCGGACCGCCGTCGGGTTCACCGTGAGCCAGAGGCTGTCGGTGATTCGAATCGGATCGTGCAGCACCTGCCAGATTCGCCGCGCCTCACCCGGCAGGTCCACCGCGGCGAGCCGGGCACCGGCCTCGTCGGCCTTCTTCTGCAATGCCCCGCGCGCGGCCTCGACCACGTCATCGGTCACGTCGATCTGAAGGGCCGTAATGGTGCACTTGTCGCCATCGGTCTCCGACAGCGGCGCGGCAACGACCCGGGTCCGGGGGTGCAGCGTCCAGTCGGGAGCCAGCCGCGCGTACATGGTGACGGCCAGGCGCGCCCGCGGCGCGTCGCCCTCCAGGCCGCATGACGCCCCCACCTCCGGCAGCACCGGCGGGTTGTACCAGACCCGCGCCCGGTACGCCACGTCGGTCTGCAGCGTGGCCGACCTGCCCCGCACCGAGAGCGCGAAAGGATTGCGCTCGATCGCGAAGGCGTAGCTGAGCCGCTCGTTGTCGGGGGCCTTGCGACGTTGCTCCAGATCGCCCATACGGCGCGGGATAGTGGAGTCGAGCCAGGCGAGCGCCGGCGCGAGGTGGTAGCGCACCGGCCCATCGATGTAGGACTCGGGCACCGGCGGCAGGGTGTCGGTCCACTGGCCGGTCGCGCGTGGCGCCGGTGGGGCCACCTTGTCCGGCCCGCAGCTCACGAGGAGGGCGGCGACCGCGCAGAGACCGACGCCCCGGGTCAGAGCGCGCTACGGGGTCGGAAAGTCGTTGGCGACGCCGCCGGCGCGAACCGTTCGCGCCACCCGCTCGGCGAAGATCCGCGTCCCCGCGCGCACCATGGCGTCCGGCTCGCCCTTGAGCTCGGTCGAGTCGTCGAGGACGATCTTTCCGGAGGGCGCGTGGATCAACTGGGCGGTCAGGAGCCAGATGAGGTTGCTCGTCTTGCTCACTTTGGCCAGGACCACCCAGGGCGCGCCCGCCTGCCGGGCCACCTGCCTGGCGCAGGCGACGATGACGTTGCAGGGCAGGCCTCCGGTGATCGCGCGCGCCGTGTCGGAACCGGCGGCGGCCCGGACCCGCGCGGGGTCGACCAGCTGGGGGCCCAGCCGAGCGGCGAGGGTGGAATCCAGCACCCTGGTGCCCAACACCGCTCTGGCGGTATCGGTGGCTTCGATCACGTTGGCCTGAGCGTTATAGAGCGCCACGTCCAGCGCGGCGACTTTGGCCTCGGGCCGCTCCAGCGGGCCAGCCCCGGCGGACTGGGCCGAGAGTGGGCCGGCAAGCACGGCGCCGAGGATCATCGATGGAAGAGAGCCGTAGTGTCGCATGCTGAAGGCAACTCCCAGGGACATCGCCTAGTCAAGCCCATCCGCCGCTGGCGCGTGAAGGAGTCGTCACCGAGCGTCCCTACCGTTGCCCCTGCCGGCCGTGCGAGTGGCCGTGGATGAGGCAGGCTGGGCTGGTCTGGTGCAGGCATTTTCGCGCCGCACGGCGAAGATGGGCGTCCTGCTCCAGAGGGCGGCTCGGTGCCTGCAGACGGCGTGACCGTTACCGGCGCTCCCTGACTTACCCGGGCCTTGCGCCCGCGGGCCCCGAGCCCAACTTGAGCATTGAGGTATGGGACCCGAGTTCCTTGGAGCGCTCAAATTGGTGCTCGCCGTGCAGGCGAGCCAGGCCGCCCTCGCCGGCACCATCCGCGACGGCGAGAGCGGCATGCCGCTCGCCGGTGCGGTCGTTGCGCTCACCGATCTCGATCGCGAGGCGGTGTCCGACAGCCTGGGCCGCTACCGGCTGAGCGCGGTGCCGTCCGGCCCCCAGCATCTTTCCGTCAAGCGCATCGGTTACTCCCCCCGCACCATGCACGCCCTGTTTCCGTCCCAGGGCGAACTGAAGATCGATCTCTCCCTCAACCCGGCCCCGGTCCAGTTGCCGACCCTCGTGGTGCGGTCGAGGGTGGCGGTCCGGGGACTCGAGACTGGCGAGGCCACCTCCTACCCCGACCGGAGCATCTCCGCCGCCGCGCTGCGCAATCACCCGCTGCTGGCCGAGCCGGACGGCTTTCTCGGGTTGAGCGGCGGTGAGATCGCCGTCACTCCCGAGGCGCCAAGCGGAATCCATGTCCGGGGTGGCGCCTCGGACCAGACGGCATACCTGCTCGACGGCGTGCCAGTCTTCAGTCCCTACCACGCGGCGGGAACCTTCAGCGCATGGAACCCCGACGCGCTAGATCGCCTCCAAGTGCTTTCGGGGTCCCCGTC
>JACCRH010000423.1 GCA_013813675.1 Gemmatimonadales bacterium | reverse complement strand
CTCCTTCGCTGCGCTCAGGATGACAACGTCTTTCCGACGGCCGGTCGACGGCTCCTAAAGCGGGCGAAAGCTCCTACAACCGGGGCAGGGTTACGCCTTTCTGCCCTTGGTACTTGCCCGCCTTGTCGGCGTAGCTCACCTCGCAGATGTCGTCCTCGTCGGCCTCGAAGAACAGCACCTGGCAGATCCCTTCGTTGGCGTAGACCTTGGCCGGCAGCGGGGTGGTATTGCTGATCTCCAGGGTCACGTGCCCCTCCCACTCGGGCTCGAAAGGCGTGACGTTGGTGATGATGCCGCACCGGGCATAGGTGCTCTTGCCCACGCAGATGGTCAGCACGTTCCTGGGGATCCGGAAGTATTCCACCGACCGGGCCAGCGCGAAGCTGTTGGGCGGCACGATGCACACCGGGCCCTCGAACTCCACGAAGCTCCGGGCGTCGAATTCCTTGGGGTCCACGATCGCGCTCAGGACGTTGGTGAAGATCTTGAACTCCGGCGCCACCCGCATGTCGTAGCCGTAGCTGGAGAGGCCGAAGGAGATGACCCGGCGTCCCTGGGCGTCAGTCGTCCGGACCTGCCGCTCGGTGAAGGGCTCGATCATCGCTTTTTCCTGGGCCATGCGGCGGATCCAGCGGTCGGACTTGATCGACATCGGCACTCCAGCGGTACGGCGGGCGGGGAGACGGCGGGGAAGGGCCCCCGCCGAAGGAGGCGGCAATATACTGTTAACCGAGGGAGCCTGGCAGGGAGCGGAAAGGCGGTTGAATCCGACTCGTAACGGCCTTACCTTGTGCGAGATACGCCACGGACACCTTTCACCGGCCTCTCATGCTGCAGCCGTATATTCCGGTCCTTCTGCTGGTCGGGTTCGTGGTCGCCAACGCGATCCTGATGCTCGGCGTCTCGCATATTTTCTCCACCTACCGCCGGACCCCGATCAAGATCGCGCCGTACGAGTCGGGCATGCCGGTCCTGGGGGATGCCCGGGAGCGCTTTTCGGTGAAGTTCTATCTGGTCGCGATGCTCTTCATCATCTTCGACATCGAGACCGTGTTCATGATCCCGTGGGCCGTCGCGTTCCGGCAGATGAGTGATCTCGCCGGCCTGCTCATTGTCGAGATGTTCGTCTTCATCGTCATCCTGGCGGTGGGGTACGTGTACATCTGGAAGCGTGGAGCATTGCAATGGGATTGACCAACCCCGCCGTGCAGAACCGGGGGGACGAGATTACCAGCGTGTCGGCGGTCTCGCCCAACTGGGTCACCACCCGGCTGGACTTCCTCACCAACTGGGCCAGGGCCAATTCTCTGTGGCCCATGCCGTTCGGGACCGCGTGCTGCGCCATCGAGTACATGGCGACCGCGGCCAGCCGGTTCGACATCGCCCGGTTCGGGATGGAGCGGCAGGCCTTTTCGCCCCGGCAAGCCGATGTGCTCATCTGCGCCGGGCGGCTGCCGTTCAAGCTGGCCCCGGTCATCCGCCGGATCTGGGACCAGATGCCGCAGCCCAAGTGGTCCATCTCCATGGGCGCCTGCGCCTCCTCCGGCGGGATCTTCGACAACTATTCGATGGTCCAGGGCATCGACACCATCATCCCGGTGGATGTTTACGTCCCCGGCTGCCCACCCCGGCCCGAAGGCCTGATGTACGGCATTCTCCTCCTCCAGAAGAAGATCAAGGGAGAAAGCTTCACCGACGAATCCCTCCGCGACGAGAAGCTGGTCGGGCCATCCGGTCTCTTCCTGCCGCCCGAGCAGGTAGACGAGCTCTCGGAGCCCTTCGGCAACTCGGTTCATCAGACTCGCTCGGCATGATGCCGCGTATCTCCAGGCGTGTCATCCCTCGCGCTGAGAGGGATGTTGCGCGGCGTGTCATCCCGAGTGCGCAGCGTCTCATCCCGAGCGCGCAGCGTGTCATCCCGAGTGCGCAGCGTGTCATCCCGAGCGCGCAGCGTGTCATCCCGAGCGCAGCGAGGGATCTTGCACGCCCTGGCTCCGGGCTCTGCGGGCAAGATCCCTCGGTCGCTTCGCTCTCTCGGGATGACAGATGACCGCCGTGACAAGCGTCTCTCCCAGCGTCCCGGCCCTCCGCGCGGAGTTCGGCCCGGCCATCGAACGCCACCTGGTCTCCTGCGGCGATACCATCGTCTACGCGAGCAAGGCGCGGAGCCACGACGTGCTCGGCTGGCTCAAGGACGCGCCCGGCCAGCAGTATGACTACCTCACCGACGTGACCGCGGTCGAGTATCGGGATTCCGAGCGGCCCCTCGAGGTGGTCTATCAGCTCCGCTCGCTGCCGCGGAGAGCCGACCTCAGGGTCAAGGTCGCGCTGGACAAGCAGGAGACCCTCGAGGTTCGCTCGGTGGTGGATCTCTGGCGCGGCGCCGACTGGCTGGAACGCGAAGCCTATGACATGTTCGGCATCGTCTTCCTGGGGCATCCCGACCTGCGCCGGATTCTCATGTGGGAGACCTACGCGGAGGGTTACCCTCTGAGGAAGGACTTTCCGCTCCGCGGGCACTTCAGCCGGGCGGAGCAGACCCGCCAGGCCCTCGCCGCCAATCCCGAAGCCCATTACTCCCTGGAAGAGCTGTCCATCGCGGACTCGTTCGACGAGCTGCCACCCGACATGCGCGAGCGGCTGGCGCGCGGCGAGCGGGGGTTCCTGAAATGAGTCTGCGTACGGTCGAGATGGCCCTGGCGACCCCCGGCCTCGACCGGGAGGGCAGGCCCATCCGGGTTCCGGTCGGCGCCGGCCGCGCCGCGCCGGGCACCTACGACGATGACTTCGGGGCCGAGCACATGCTGGTGAACATCGGTCCCCAGCATCCCGCCACCCACGGCGTGCTGCGCCTGGTGCTGGAGATGGAAGGCGAGACCGTCAAGCGCTGTATCCCGCACCTGGGGTATCTGCACTCGGGCTTCGAGAAGCTGGGCGAGTACCGCCACTACAACCAGATCATTCCTCTCACCGACCGCACCGACTACCTCTCGCCCATGGCCAACAACGTCGGCCTGGCGCTGGCGGTCGAGAAGTTGATGGGCCTGCAGATCACCGAGCGCTGCCAGGTGCTCCGGGTGATCGCCTGCGAGATGAGCCGGATCATCTCCCACCTGGTCTGGCTCGGCACCACCGGGATCGACCTCGGCGCCTTTACTCCGTTCCTCTGGTCGTTTCAGGAGCGTGAGCGGATCTATAATCTCCAGGAGATGTGGACCGGCGCACGACTGACGACCAGCCTCACCCGGGTCGGGGGGCTCATGGCCGACATCCCCCAAGGGTTCGAGGCCGGCCTCAGGGAGTTCACCCGGACCTTTCCGGACACGCTGCGCGAGGTGGACACCATGTTCACCCGCAACGCCATCTGGATCGGACGCACCCAGGGGGTCGGCGTACTGAGCGCGGAGGAGGCGACCAACCATTCGCTCTCTGGCCCGATGCTCCGGGCGAGTGGCGTGGACTACGATGTCCGGAAGGATCGCCCGTATCTGGGATACGAGACCTACGACTTCGACGTGCCGATCGGCGAGCACGGCGACATCTACGACCGCTACCGCATCCGGCTGGAGGAGATGTGGCAGGCGAACCGGATTCTGGAACAGGCGCTCGACCGCCTCGCCGGTCTCGCGGGTGCACCGATCAATCTGGACGATCCTCGCGTCATCTTGCCCCCCAAGTCGCGCGCGATGAGCGACATGGAAGCCATGATCTTCCACTTCAAGCAGGTCATGGAAGGGGTGAAGCCCCCGGCGGGTGAGGCCTACATGGGCATCGAAAACCCCAAGGGCGAGCTGGGCTATTACTTCGTGTCCGACGGCACCGCCAAGCCGGTGCGCTGGCGGATCAGGCCGCCGTCCTTCATCAACCTGTCGAGCCTGCCGCGGATGTGCGAAGGCGCGCTGCTGGCGGACGTGATCGCCATCAATGCGAGCGTGGATATCGTCATGGGGGAAGTCGATCGATGAGCGCGGGCCCCTACGTTCCCGTCTTCAGCGGGCCGGCCCGGACCCGACTGGAGCAGTTGTTCGGCAAGTACCCCACCAAACAGGCCTGTCTCCTGCCGGCACTGTGGATGGTGCAGGAGGCGCGGGGCTGGATCTCGGACCAGGCGATCGCCGAGGTGGCGGACGTGCTGGAGCTGACGCCGGCCTACGTGAAGGGCGTGGTCACTTTCTACACGATGTACCACACTCATCCAGTCGGCCGGCACTTCGTGCAGGTGTGCACCACCAGCCCCTGCAACATCTGCGGCGCCGAAGCGGTGGTCCAGTCGCTGCTCGAAGAGACCGGGTGCGGCGAGCTGGGCGCCACCAGCCCCGACGGTCGGTTCACAGTCATCGAGGTGGAATGTCTGGGCGCCTGCGGCTTCCCCACGCCGATCCTGGTGGATGACGACTTCCTGGAGGACGTCACCCCCGAGAAGGTGAAGGGCATCGTGCAGAGGTACGACTAATGGGCTATCCCCACCCCAGCCATCCCAAGGAGACGGTGGTCCTCTCCAAACACTTCGGTGACCCGGAGGCGCGGAGCTATGCCGGGTGGGTGCGCCACGGGGGCTACGAGGCGCTGCGCAAGGCGGTGGGGATGACCCGCGAGGCGATCGTGGAGGAAGTGAAGGCCTCCGGCCTTCGCGGCCGGGGCGGCGCCGGATTTCCCACCGGGCTCAAGTGGTCCTTCATGCCCAAGGACGTGGTGAAGCCGCACTACCTCGTCTGCAATGCCGACGAGTCCGAGCCGGGCACCTTCAAGGACCGCGAGATCATGCGGTGGACGCCGCACGCCCTGATCGAAGGGTGCGCCATCGCCGCGTACGCCATCGGGGCGGAACGCTGCTACATCTACATCCGCGGCGAGTTCACCGAGCCCTGGAGGGTGATGAGCGCCGCGGTCGAGCAGGCCTTCGCCAACGGCGCGTTGGGCG
>JACCRH010000417.1 GCA_013813675.1 Gemmatimonadales bacterium | reverse complement strand
CGCGTGGGTGGGGAAGAACCCAGCCGCCAGCAGGGAATAGGTGTCTACCCCCGGGGCGACGGAGTCGGACCCGCTCCGGACATCATCTGGCACGATGTGACCTCGGTTGCGGTAGGCTCCAGCGGAGTCCGGGCATGAAAACCGGGACGCGGCTTGGAGCATGGGCGGTTGCGCGCCCTCCTGCTGTGATCCGCAGCACGCCTCGGCAGGAATCCGACAGCCAGCAGACGTGGAGCATTATTCGCCGCGGCCGGCGGCTTCGATGCTCGGTCTGAGGTCTTCTATTGCGCGAAGTTGACGACAGTGAACCGGCCCACACGCCGGGCGTCGCCCGCCTCGATGTGGTAGAAGTACACCCCACTGGCGACCACCAGGCTGTTCCGGCTCAGTACGTTCCACGTGGCCGAGCCGCCGAAGGTAGTGGAGTGATGCTCGAGCAGGGTGACGAGAATCCCGCTGGACGAATAGATCCGGATGATGCAGTCGGCCGGCAGGTTCACGAACCGGATCACCTTGGCCTCGGTGGCGGTCTCGAACGCGCTGGTGACGTAGTAGGGATCCGGAACCGTATGCACTGGGGACAAATCGTTCCGGGTCGGGTGCTCCAGGCGGTTGGTGGCCCGGTAGGTAAGGCGGAGTTCGGCCCCGATCGCGGTCAGCGGCCGAGGCTGGGGGTGAAAGACATAGGGTCCCCGATCGCCGGCGGCGCCGCGACCGCCGGCGATAGCGCCGACGTAGGTCCGGAGGCTCCAGACCGTCCCCGGCGGCGGCAGGCCGGCCTCCAACTCGAACATCGTGAGATTCCCCGCCAGGTATAGGGCGAAGCCGAGACCCGGCCGCGGGGAGGCCGTGGTGGCGTTGGCCGTGCTCTGATCCCAAATGGCGATCGGTCCCGGAACCGCGGCGCGGCCGAGCCGATAGGGCTCGGCCGTCGCACAGCCGTAACTCTCTTGGACCGCCGTAGAGCTTCGGAGCGGCTCCACGCAGGTGAAGTCCATGACGGTGAGCACGTCGGGCCGGCGGTCGAATGACTCTGCCCCAGTTGTGGCCTCCTGGTTCAACACCCCCCATCCGCCGCTGAGCTCGAGGCTATCGAACGGCACCGGGAGTCCGTGCGTCACATCGATCACTGAGTCGATTGATCCGCCTTCGCCCCAGAAGAGATTGAGGTCCGCCGCCCGCTGCGCGCCACCCAGCACGCCCTCGACCACGCGGTAGCCGCTTTCCACCGTGAGGTAGGCGTGCGGTATCTGGATGGTCTGCACGCCCGGCAGCTCCCCCGCGTTGCCGAGGCTCGGCATGGGGCCGGGAGCGGCTGCGACCGCCGGATGAGAGGCCTGCGGATCCATCCTGGTCTCATTGGTGTTCGGAGACGGGCCGGCGAACCATCGTGGGCCGTTGTACTCGCAGCCCGTGGTACCATCGGCCAGAAAGCCCTCCGCTCCATTGGCACAGCCGCGACCCCAGGCACTGGTGTAATAGTTGCCCCTAAGTCCTAGTGCCACGCGTCCGCTCAGCCGGAAGTCTCCGGTCCCCTTATAGCGCTGGGCGAGTGCGGCGTTCACCGGTACCGCCGGCACGAACACCGAGTCCCCGGTGGGGACCGCCTGTTGGTCCTGCACCACCGGCACGGTGACCCGGGTAACCGAGCTGCCTGCCGTCGCGGTGAAGAAGTAGAGGGTCGGGGACCCCGGCTCACCGGTGCCGTTCTCGTACGCCGAGCCGAGTCGGAGGCTGTCCAGCGTGAGGGAGACGGAGCCGGAATCCGACAAGACTCCGCCGACAGTCTGCGCGAAAGCGAACTGGAAGTCGTTCGCGGCAGGGAACGGGCCACTGAAGCGGCCGGTGCCGGGATCGACATCGGGCGGCTGCGCTGCCGTGTCGAGCACCACTCCCCGGCCGACCAGGCTTACTTCGACGACCGCCTCGGCGAGGAGGTTGCTGGCGGGGACGACCGGCGTGACCTCCTTGGTGCTCCGGGGTGATTCCAGGCTCGAGGGGCCCGAGCTGAAGGAGTTGAGATCGAAGGCGGTGACCGCGTAGAAGTAGCGGAGATTGTTGCGAGCGGTGCGGTCGATGTAGACGAAAGGAACCCCGGTGTCCCCTAGCCGGGGGAGTCCGGTGCCGCCGCCGGTCACCGCGGTGTCGGCCTCCAGCACGATTGCCGTCCCGTTGCTCAGCGCCACTCGGCGGCCGAGCTTCACCTGGACGATCTCGCCCACGAGGGGGTAGTCCACGCTCCGGGTCCGGGCCACACCGGGGACGGCGGAGTCGTAGACGCCCGCGCAGCTCGTGGTGATCCCCAGCTCGGGGGCGCAGTCGGCCACCGGGTTCACCTGTCCCTGAAAGTCGGAAAGCACGGTGCCGGCGTAGTCGAACTGCGCTAACAGCCGCAGCGACCCGGGCGAATCCACCCGCCCGCGGTAGACCCGATAGCCCTCCACATCGAACTGCCGGTAGTTGGGATCGTACAGCGGGTTGGGCACCGGAGCGCCGCCGCCCGCCGGAAGCACGGTCGCGCTCTGCGCGGTCTCGAAGAACGGATCGCCCGCCGTTTCGCTGGCCGAGGGGCGCCAGAGGACCGTCACCTGACCGTCGCCCGGCACCAGGAAGAAATCGGGAGATACCGGCGCGAACGGGAGGAGGAACTGCTCGTCGAAGACCGCCTGCGCCACGAGCGCCTTGCCGAGGAGCGAGCCGGGTACGACCCGAAACTCGTGCTGTTCCACTCGGCCGTCTTGGTTGGCGTCCTCGTAGCCGGCGTAGCCGGCCAGCGAGTCCACCAGATTTACACCGGCGGCCATCCGCGTCGCATCGCCGAGGATGGTGGGGTCTCCGGGATGCACGTCACACGGCGGCTTGCATGATTCGACCCGCACGGGGGCGGCGAAGATAATCGCTACCACAATCGAACCGAACCCGCCTGGTGGAAGCGTGAGGGGCCCGGTGGATTGGAAGAACCGCATGTCGCCGGCGAGACCCTGATTGACGTAGCAGATGCGAGTCACGGCCGGATTGCCGATGTTGCACTGCGGATCGCCGGCGGAGGGGTCGAGGCGGCCGGACAGGTAGCGGTAGAGTTGTAACGCGCTCCCTGGATCGGGGAAGGCTCCACCATTCACGTACCCCCCGAAATTGGTGAGCCCCACTTCCCGACCCGATGAGTCCCGCGGGCTGGAGAGATACTTCACCCCTACGAAGCCGGTCCCGGCGAAGAAAGGCGGCGAGAAGATCGCTGGGTCAAAGCTCCATTCGAAAAACCGGTCGAAGCGGCGGTCGTAGGTATACCCCAGAGAAAACGGAAGGTTGACTGATGCATAGTTCTCGCCCGCGTCCGCCACATCCATGTCCGCCGAGAAGGCGACGTACATGTCGGTGATCGGGTACCCTCCCTCCGGCAGCCTGACCCCGCGTTCCCCATCGTTAGAGTTCTCCTGGAATTCCCGCGCTCTCTCCAGCAGGATCTCCCGGATCTCAGGACGGACACCGGCGTAATCCGCCGGGTCGATGGAGGTGATGTTATAGAGGGTAAACACGAAGTAGAGGATGTCCTCATTGCCCGCCGGGAAATTCCAGCCCAGCCCGCGTTGTTCCAACAGGACACCCAGGGGATGCTCACGCCCTTCCCCCGATGACACACCGTCCCAGGCAAGCCACCAGACGTCGCCCTGGCTCGCCGCGGGGCGGTCCCGAAGGAGCGGATGATACAGGTTGTCGGCCTCGTTCGACTGTCGTGGGACCCGGGCCTCCGCAGGCCAGTCGGCCAGATCCTGGCGATCGGCGGAGTTGTGGATCAGCCCCAGCGGATCCGCCTGGTCGAGACCGGGTCCCGGCGAGAAGAACGCGGCGGCCGAGGTGTCACCGAGCCACGGGTTGTCCTCGCCGCCGCCCACGATGCCCCCCACCTGGAACCCTGAATTGTATATGTATTGATTGCGCGTTCCCCGCGGCCAGAACCCGCCACCGGCGAAACCGCTACCGGTGGAATCCGCGCAGATGCTGCCGGGCATCTTCACCCCGCAGTAGACCCGGTTGATCGTGAGCGCCCCGAGGGCGCGGGCGAAAAGCCTGAAGCCGGCTCGGCCTCTCTCTGGTTCCGCTGGCCCCCGGGCCGGGTGGGCGTCCGGCGCCAGCGTGGCCAGAGCCACAGCGGTGAGAACCATCGTTCCCCAGGCCCGCATCAGAAGGTGACCTCGACGCCGAGCCGAACGAGCCGAGGCGTTCCACTGAAGAAGTGAAGCCCCCGGTCGACGGCATAGAAGGCGTCCGAGGCGCGTCGTTGCTCGTCGAGGATGAACAGGTGGTCGCCGTCGCCGTAGCGCTCTTCCGCCCGGATCAGGTAGACACAGTTCGGCGCCGCGGGCCGCTCATCCGCTGTCACCCAGGCGCCGCACCCCGAGGCGACCGCCCCACCGAAGCGCAGATCCATCGTACCGTCCTCCTGCCGAACGCCTGAGCGCTCCGCCTCGGCGGCATAGAGCGAACTGTCGCTCGCCCACCGCTTCTGCTGATCGCGCGGGCTGACAGTGGTCCCGGTGGCTGCGAAGACCTGGTTCAAATTCTGGAAGTTGAACAGGTTGCGCGCGTCGACGTAGGCGGTCAGCCCGGTTCCACCGAGACTGAAGCCCTTGGTGAGACGCAGGTCGAACTCCTTCAGGGCAGGAAGGCGGGTGCCGTTCACCGCGGTTCCGCCTGCCGGGCAGCCCTCGCCCGAAAGTGCGCTCTCATTCCCCGCCGCTCCGGTACACTGGGTGTACGGGGTGCCGCTGGCGAAGCGAAACGTGCTGTACATCCCGAACCCGCTCGCCAGCGCCCCGAGCACGGTGCCGGCCCGCCAACCGGAAGGAACGGTGAAGGCGAGGGCCCCGGTCAGGGTATGGGGGCGGCTGAACGTGGTCGGAAGAATCGCCTGCGGCGGCGGCCCGATGTTCCCGGCGAGCGACAACAACGCGGCCAAGCTGCTGGTCAGGTTGGTGAACGGATCGGACGCCGTGCTGTTGGCCCTCTGATAGGTGTACCCGAGGGTCCCGTTGAAGAAGGTGCCAATGCGGCGGTCGAGCCGCAGGTCCACTCCCCGGGTGGCGCCGAAGTCGGCGTTGGTGAAGCGGAAGGTGCTCCCGGTCTGCTGCCGGGTGACCGGATCGATCACCGGGATCTGTCTCCCCGCGACGTTGGCCAGGTGGTCCCTGTTGTAGGCGGCGAGGTCCAGCACCATGTCGTCGCTGAACGCATGGCGGATGCCGAACTCGTAGGCGATAGTCTTCCCGAAATCGAGATCGCTGCCCAGGGCCGCGACGTTCACCCCGAACAGCACCGCGGCGAAATCGGGCGCCTCCACCTGGTGGGCGTAGGAGAGGCGGATGTTGGTACGCTCGGTCACCGGGAACGATGCCTGGATCCGCGGACTCAGATAGCCATGGCTCCGGTCGCGCCGGCTGATCGAGAGCGGTCGGCCCTGGAACTCCCCCTCATACTGGGGATCGAACCCGAGTCCGTACTCGCCGAATGTCTCACTTTCGGGGACGGTATCCAGCACATAGGGTCGTTCGGCTCGGGAGCTGTAAGCATCATATCGGAGACCGCCCACCAGAACCACGTCGCCCAGGTCCAGCCGGTTTTCGGCGAACACATTCCATCGCTGCGGCCGTTCCAGGTAGACGTCACCTACGATGTCGATGTCGGTGAGGAACGCCTGGTAGCGGTCGATCGAGTAGCGGATGAACTCGCCGCCGGCCTTGATCCGGTTGAATCGATCTATCTGCCCGTCGATGATCGTGCGCCCGAGATAGCGCTTCTCCCGGTGCAGCTTGAGGACGCCATCGGGGCCCCCTGACTCGGTCCAGCCGAGGAGGCCATAGGCGTTGTTCCGGTAGAAGTCCTTGGGTCGGAACTGCTCCGGGTCGCCCAGGTCGTACGGCGTTCTGCCGGTGCCGGGACGACGGTACCGGAAGTTGTCCACCAGCTCCTGGTTCAACGGGAAGTTGTCGAAGTCGAACAGGAATTTGAGCGGGCGGAGCATGAAGCCACCGAACGGGTCGCGGGACCGGCGCTCGCTCTCCGGCGAGAGCGGGCTGGTAAGCCCTCGGTCGGTCTGGTAGCTGAGTGAGGTCTCCAACGCGAGCGCCCGCTCGGCGCTGCGGCTCAGCGACTGGGACCAGGTGAGGGTAAGCACCCGATTCCAGCCGCCATCGCCGAACAGCGCCGGCGGGTTGTAAAGGTTGCCGTAGTCGAAACCTCGCTCCTGCTTTCGACTGGTGAGGTGACTCAGGGTGATTCGGGATCCTTCCCCGTAGGTGTAGTTGAGCTTGGCCTGGAGCTCGAGGATGGAGCGCGCGGTACCCGGCGTCCGGATACCCCGGCAGGCAAGCCCGTAGTTGGTCCGGATGCCCTCGTTGCCGCTCCCCTGGAACTCCTCGCAGCGGCCCCGGCTCACCGCGAGCCGGGGGATATCCACGTAAGTGGTGTCGGCAGTCGGGGTCGCGTCACTGGGCACTGCCACCGTGGTATCCAGGCCGGCCTGGACGAACACCGGCGCCCGGTCCGCGGCAAACCCCATTGGCTCGGCCTTGCGGCCCTCGAGCACGCCGGCGAGAAAGAAGGTGAGCCGGCCGGCCAGCGGCCCTCCGAGGTTGGCCTCGACTCGGTTGAAGCCCAGGCTGTGATTCACGCTGAACGGCTCGTCGGTCTCGTAAGACAGGGAACCTCCCAGCCGGGTGCCGCCGCTCCGGGTGGCGATCGCGATGATCCCTGACTGGGCGTTCCCAAACTCCGCGGACGGGGCGCCGGTGATCACGGCGCCCTCCTCCACGGCGTTGGTGCCGATGCTGAGGGCAGTCCCCTCGGTGCTGAAGCCGTATCCGCGGTATCCCGGACTCACCGGGACGCCGTCCACATACATTGCCGCCTCGTCGGGCCGACCGCCCCGGATGGAGAGACCCACCGGGCTCGCCACCACGCCCGGCTGCAGCGCGAGGAGGTCATCAAGCCGGTCCTGTGGTAGCGCGCGAGCGAACTCGCCGCTCAGCCGCTGCTTGCTGGTGACCTCGTCCCGCGGAACCAGGACGTTCTCCGCGGCCACAACGGCGATCTCCCGGAGCTGCAGTGGGGTGGGCTCGAGCGTGAAATCCTGAGTAATGGTGTGATCGGCGAGGAGCCGGAGGCCCTGGATTTCGATCGGGCGGAAGCCGATGTAGGCCGCGCGCACGCCGTACGCGCCAGCCGGAACGTTGTTGATGAAGTAGTGACCGCGGGGGTCGGTGAGCGCTCCGAAGGCAGTGCCGGTCAGGTGGACCTGGGCGTCGGCCAGCCCAGCGCCGCTCGTATCGGTGATGCGGCCCTCGAGCTTGCCGGTGGCGCCCTGGGCGTGCAGCGTGGTGGCGGCGAGGACCATCGCCGCCGGCAGGGCCCGCGTCATCGTGGCAAGGAAGAGTCGCAGGGCCACGATCCTGTTCGGAGGTCCGGCGTTCGGCGACACAGCAACGGTCATATCGGGTGACGGCTGATACTGCAGGTTTTCGCCTAGTCGCGCAAGGCGGTGATCCGCGGTCAGTGGTCCACTGTATTCGGCAGGGCTCACGCGCTGCTCACTTCCCCCTCAGTGCGCGCTCAGCTTCCGATTCGGCGAGGAAGCACTGCCGCCATCAAGACTCCTACGTCTCCCCCCGGAGCGCCACCGCGAACTGCGCGGCATCCGCGAACCGTTGCTTCGGCTGCTTCGCCAGCGCGGTCATGACGGCCCGCTCCACCTGGATCGGTACATCCGGGCGCACCGTCCGGAGCGGCGGCACGGCCTCGGCCATCACCCGGGCGAGCACCGCCCCCCGCGTGGCGCCCGTGAACGGCGGCGTGCCGGTCAGCATCTCGTAGAGCACGCAGCCGAGGCTGTAGATGTCGCTGCGGCTGTCGATCTCCCCGTTTCCTGCCGCCTGCTCCGGGCTGACATACGCTGGAACCCCAAGGACGATCCCCGAAGCTGACAGCCGCTCTCCCCCGGCTGTCTCCAGGGCGCGGGCGATCCCGAAGTCCGCCACCAGGGCATGACCCGACTCCAACAGGATGTTCTCCGGCCGGATATCCCGGTGTACGATGCCTTCCTGGTGCGCGTGTCCCAGGGCATCCGCCACCTCGCGAGCCAGGTGCACCGCCTCCGCGACCGGGAGCTGGACCTCCCGCTGGAGCCGTGGGCGGAGGGATTCTCCGCGGACATACGGCATGACGTAGAAGGGGCCCAGGCGCCCGTCGGGGAGCACCAGAGTGCCGGAGTCGTAGAGCGGCAAGATGTGCGGGTGATGCAGCCGGGCGAGGAACCCGATCTCGCGAGCGAAACGCTTGGCGTCCGACCCGGAGGCGATCTCGGGTCTCAGGATCTTGAGGGCGACGGCGCGATCGTGCTTGCGGTCGCGTGCCAGGTACACGGTCGCCACCGCGCCGCGCCCCAGCTCCCGCTCGATCGCATAGCGGTCGCCGGCTTCGGCGGTCCTTTCCGCTTCCCTTCCCGGTCGGGCCGCACGCTCCCCACCCATGCGCTCGACCAGTGCGACGAGGCCGGTCGCCGGTGCTCCCGGCACCTCCTGCCGCACCCGCGCCTCGTACTCCCGCGCGTGCCGCAGCGCACCCGCCCAGTCTCCCGCCTCGGCCAGCGCGCGAACCAACCCGATGGCGGCCCGCTCGGCCAGGGGATCGGTCGAGGTGATCTGGCGCCACAGGTCGATCTCCGCGGTGTGGCGCCCCAGCACATGCGCCTCCGCGGCCAGCTTCCGGAGTGCCTTGGCGTGCTCATCGGAGAGACGGGTCCGCTCCTGCTCGACCCAGCGCTCGAACTCCGGCGCGTCCGCGAGGTAGAAGCCGTCGAGGAAAGGACCTCGATAGGCCGCGACCGCTCGGGTCGGATCCGCGGCGGCAATCGCCCGCCCGAACTCCACCACGTCGGCGTGGACGACCCGGGTGTTCAGTCGGAGCGGATCGGTACCATGGAACAGCTCCTCCGGCACCTGCCTCCGCATCGAATAGAGCAACTGCTCCAGGGCGTGGCGCGCGTTCCCGGAGGAGCTCTCCGACCAGAGAACGGCCACGATCTTGTCCCGGGTCAGGCCGCGCTCACCCGCGACCGCAAGCATGGCGAGCAGCGCCAGTCGACGGCGCTGGGGAATCACCGGATTGCCGGCGGCGTCCGTGAGAGCCAGACCACCGAATGTCCCGAGCCGGAACATGAGCGCCCGCTGAGGAGGGAGTGAGCAGGGCGTGAGCCCTGCCGACTATAGTGGCCCCGCAGTTCGGAGCGGGCAAGCCGCACCGAGGTGTACCACTCAATCGGAGGTTGCCATGCGCGCCTTGAACTCGCTGGGACTTACAGTCTTCGCCACCACGCTCGCGATGGCTTGCACCTCGCCGTCCGGCCCCGGAGGCGCGGTTCCCGATTCTCCTGTCATGACCATTGAGCCGGGGAGTGCCACCCTCCCGGGCGGCTCCTCGATGAAATTCACCGCCACCATCAAGGACGAGCATGGCCTTACCACGTTTCCGGTGGACGTGAGCTGGCTCAGCTCAAACCAGTCCGTGGCCGCGGCGCGCGCCGGCGGCGTGGTCCAAGGAATCAGTGCCGGCCAGACACAGATCATCGCCACGTGGAGGAATGCCCGGGCAACCGCCCGCGTCACCGTCACCGGGCGCTCGTCCAAGAAGCCCGATCTCCCCGCCTGTCCCAGAGTGGAGGCCAGCGGCCGGAGCCTGGTCATCCCCACAGACGGTGCGGAGTGCTGATGCGCACCTGCGTCGCCGAAGCAACGCGTGGAACGAACGGCCTTCCGGTCTCACGATCGGAGGGTCGCGGCTTCCAAGCGCCCACAGTCGCGCCGCGTCGCGGCTTTGCCTACTTTCGCACCGCGAACACCCTGGTTTCCACCGAATCGTCGCCCAGAAAGATTATCACCTTGTAGGTCCCCGGCTTCAGGCCCTTGGGCTGCGACAGGCGGAACTGAATGTGCTCACCCGCGGAGGGGACCGGCTCCGAGGACTTCTGCAGGATCTCGCCGCTCTGGGATCGCCAGGCCGCGGTCAGCGTGCCGGCCCCGCCGGCTCCCTCGGTCGCCACTGACACATACACGGTATCCCGGGAAGCGAACTGAAACGTCGGTTCGGTGATCCTGTTACCCGGCCCGATCTGTCTTCCAATCATTACGTTCGAGACGCGCAACCCGGTCGGGCCGCCCGCGGTCGGCGCCAGAGCGGCCGAGTCGGTCATCCCGGTCTTTCCTGCCGAGGAACCCGGCTCCTCAGAGCCGGCGCAAGCGCCCGCGAGCGCTGCAACTACTACTATCTGCCCGCCGACCCGCGTGATGTGAGCCATAGACACCTCCAGTTAACATGAGAACGCTTCGGCCTGATCACTGTGCCGGCAGATCACCGGCTGGGCATCTTCACCGATGCCTTGGCGGATCGTCGATGGCACTGTTGAGCGTCTGCTAACGCTGCGCGGATGGCCGGGGCACTCCGGAGAGCCGGGCCAGCGCCGCGCGGGCCTCCTCCACCAGATGGCGGTGCGCAGGGGGCGGCATATCGTACCAGATCAGGAAGTCCCGGTAGAGACGTCGGGCGTCGTCGGCCCGGCCGCGGGCGTCCTCGATGCGGGCGAGTTGGAGACTCAACAGCGGGCGCATGAAGATTTTCTCCCCGAACGGTGGGCCGAAGGCGTCGTGAGACGTGAGGCGCGCCCGCGACTTCACGCGCGATCCGCACCGCCTCATCGACGCCGAGCTGCACCTCGTGCCGCACCTGATCGCGCAGCGAGCCGCCCTCGACATACGGCATCACGTACCAGACCCGGCCGCCGTCGGCGCCGGAATCGAGCAGCGGCAGTATGGCAGGGTGGTCGAGTCGGGCGGTGACCTGGATCTCCCGGAGGAACCGCTCGGGGCCGAGCATGGCGGCCAGCTCGGGATGCAATACCTTGAGCGCGACCGGCCGGTCGTGGCGGAGGTCGCGCGCCAGGTACACCGTTGCCATCCCCCCGCGACCCAACTCCCGCTCGACGCGATACCGGGTGTCGAACGGTGGCGCGTGCTCCGCGGCGCCGCCGAACGGCGCCGGCGAGTTCATGGCAGCCGGCCCTGCGGCGGGTCACCCCGGCCACCCAGCCGCAGCAGCGCCTCACGCGCCTCCTCCACCAAGTGCCGGTGTGCCGGCGTCGGCATATCGTAGCGGGTCAGGAACCGCCGGTAGTGCTCCCGGGCAACGGCTGGTTGACCACGCGCGGCTTCGACCCGCGCACGCTGGAGCCCCGCCAGGCCCTTCAGCAGGTCCTTGCCGACACCGCCTGGTCCGCCGTCGGCCTCGACCCAGGTGAGGAGGCGAGCCGAACCCGCGGCGTCACCGCTCGCCAGCAGCCATTCGGACGCGGCAAGCCGGCTGAGCGGCATGAGGATCCGGCTGCGATTGCTGGGATAGTAGTCTTCGGCTTGCCGCCACTCGAGAGCGGCCAATGCCTCCCCTGCCTCTCGAGTGTCGCCGACTAGGAACCGATCGAACGCCGCCAGGGTTTGATCGAGCAGGCTCGTAATGGAATCCCCGGACGCACGAGCCGCGCGCCGCGCCTCGGCCAGCGCCCGGC
>JACCRH010000404.1 GCA_013813675.1 Gemmatimonadales bacterium | reverse complement strand
CCAAGATCGAGCGCGACTGCATCGCCCGCGGGATCTTCACCTCGACGGCCGACCTCCGCCGCAAGCTATGCAATACATCCGGGCCCTCAACAAGACCTGCCGCCCCTTTCGCTGGAGCTACTCTACGCCGAGCCATGGTATCCATGCCAGCGGAACTTGAGAGACAGTCCACTAGTACCCGCTCAAGCTCGGCGCCGGCCCGCTCTCCAACAACTCCGCAAGCCTCTCCAGTCCCTCCTCCAGTCGCGCGCGGCTCGCCGTGGCGCCGAGGCAGACGCGGACCGCGTGCGGGGCGCTCTCCCGGCCGACCACGAACTCTTCCGACGGACTCACCACGACCTGGCGCGCCCGTGCCTGGGTGACGAACTCCTCCGTGCGCCACGGCTCCGGCAGCGGCAGCCAGAGGTGGAAGCTGCGGGGCGTCGCGTCGGGCAGCCAGCGCCCCAGGATCCGGAGGGCGGCGGCGTGCCGGGCCGATGTCTCCTCCCGCTTCCAGGCAACCATCGCATCCGCCTCACCGTGCTCGATCCACTCACTCGCCAGCTCGGCCAGGAGCGGCGCGATGAGCCAGGTACTGGCCCGGATCACGCCGGCGACCCGGTCCACCCGCGACTCGGGCGCGATCACATAGCCCACCCGCAGCCCCGGCGCCATGCTCTTGGAGGTACTGGTGATGTAGTAGGAGTTGGCCGGCGCGAGGGCGGTGAGCGGGGGGAGCGGCTGGTCCGGAAGAAAGCCGTAAACGTCATCCTCGATGAGCGCGACATCGTACCGCGCCGCGATGTCGGCGAGTGCCTGCCGGCGGCCGAGCGGCATGGTGCCGGCCGTGGGATTGTGCAAGGTGGGCATGCAGTACAGCGCCCGGGGCGCCAGGTCGCGGCAGGCGGCCTCGAAGGCCTCGGGAATCAAGCCCTGGCCGTCGAGGGGCAAGCCCCGAAGCTGGAGGTGCAGCAAGCTCGCGATCGCCTTGACGCCGGTGTAGGTGACGTGCTCCGTGAGCACCAGATCGCCCGGCTTGGCGAGTGAGGCCAGGACCGTGGCGGCGCCGTGCTGTGCGCCGCTGGTGATGATCACCCGGTCAGCCGGCACCGTGAGTCCGGCGCGCCTCACCCATCGGGCACCCATCTCGCGATGCCGGGCCATGCCGGTGGCCGGCTGATAGAAATCCATCAGCCGATCCAGGTCTGGGCGGTGGGCAATGGTCTGTAGGAGACTGGCGACCGAGCCGACCCGCGGGTCGCGCACCAGCCGGCTCTTGCTCAGGTCAATGACCTCGGGATCGTCCTCTTCCATGGCGCCTTCCTCGACGCCTGGCTCGGGCCCCCGCACGAAGGTGCCGCGTCCCACCTCACCGCTCACGATGCCGCGCTGCTCCGCCGCGGCGTACGCGCGCCCCACGGTCCCGATCGCAACGCCCAGGCGCTGGGCCAGATCTCGCTGAGTAGGGAGCCGGGTTCCGGGGGGCAGCACGCCGGCCTCGACATCCCGCTGCAGAGCGGCGAACAGCGCCTGATACTTGGGCTCGGCATCGCTAGCGACCAGCGGATTCCACATTGTCATAGTGACAAAATCGCGATTGACTTCATATATGTCAATGGCAATATTGTGCAATCGTTGAATTGAACACTTGGGAGCATTCCATGTCCGCCTGCGACGTGCCGCTGAAACCGACGGTCTACCAGAGCTCTGCCCCGGTCGAGGCGGTCCGCAGCGGCCAGCTCAAGGCCGTGATCGCCTTCGTCGGGCTGTGCGCCATCTGGGGATCCACCTGGCTCGCCATCAAGGTAGGTCTGAGGGATCTGCCCCCGATCAGCTTCGCGGGGATCCGTTTCGCGCTCGCGGCCCTGATCCTCTATGCCATCGTCGTCGCCCGCGGGCTTCGCCTCCCACGGGCAGGCCGCGACTGGCGCCTGCTGGCGTGGACCGGCTTCCTGACCATCACCATCAATTACGCTCTGGTGTTCTGGGCGGAGCTGCACATTTCGTCGGGGCTGGCGGCGCTGCTCAACGCCACCATCCCGCTCTTCGGGCTCCCGCTGGCTCACCGGGCTCTCTCGGCGGAGCCGATGACCCCGCACAAGCTGGGAGGCGTTGTGCTCGGGGTGCTCGGTCTCGCGATCGTGTTCGGCGCGCAACTGGGAGGGAACGGCCCGTGGGCGGCGTGGGCGAGCGCGGGGGTGGTCGTAGCATCGCTCGCGGGTGCGCAGGCCAGCGTGCTGGTAAAGGCGAGAGCCACCCATCTCGACCCGGCGGGGCTCGCCGGGGTGCAGATGGCGGCGGGCTCGGTGGTGCTGTTGGGGGGCGGAGCCCTGCTGGAGGGAAACCCGTTCCTCATCGATTGGACCGCTTCGGCCGTACTGTCCCTGGCCTACCTGACGGTGGTCGGCTCAGTGATCGCGTTCCTAGCGTACTACTGGCTCATCCGGCACACCGACGTGTCGCGGGTGCTGCTCATTCCGCTCATCACCCCGCTGGTTGCGGTGGGGCTGGGCGTGATCTTTCTGGGAGAGAGTGTGGG
>JACCRH010000380.1 GCA_013813675.1 Gemmatimonadales bacterium | reverse complement strand
CTCCTCGGCGCGGTGCGGGAGCTGCGGGCGGGCCACGCCGTGGCGTTCACGCCCGATGGGCCGCGGGGACCGCGCCGTGAGCTCAAGCCGGGGGTGGTGGCGGCGGCGCAGCGGGGCGGTGCGGTGATCGTGCCGATCCACGCCCGGACCGACCGGGCCTGGCGGTTAGATTCGTGGGACCGATTTCTCATTCCCAAGCCCGCCGCCCGGATCACCGTCAGCTACGGACGGCCGTTCGAGGTGCAGCCGGGCGACGCGGCCCTGGCGACGGGGCTGACGGAGGCCGGTGTGAGGCTGGCGGAGATCACGGAGGCGGGCGAGTGACACGGCGGGGCGACTCCCACCGGGTGATGCGCTGGCTTTGGACCAGCGGCCGCCCCGACGCCCGGCTCGCCCGCCTCGCGCTGCTGCCGGCCTCGGGTCTCTGGCGAGGCGCGATGGCGGTACGAGGTCTCGCCTACCGGCGCGGGTGGCTGTCGGTGCACGATCTTCCGTTGCCGGCGGTCGCTGTCGGCAATCTCACGGTCGGTGGGTCGGGGAAGACTCCGGTCGCGATCTGGATCGCCCGCCACTATGTCGCGGGCGGTCTTGTTCCAGGGGTATTGCTGCGGGGCTACGGTGGAGACGAGACGCTGGTCCATCAGCACGCCGTGCCGCGCGCGGTGGTGATCGCCGACGCCGACCGCGCCGCCGGGGCCGAGCGGGCGCTGGCCAACGGCGCGCAGGTGCTGGTGCTCGACGATGCCTACCAGCGGCTCGACGTCCGCCGCGATCTGAATGTCCTGGTGATGAGCGCCGAGACCACCCGCGCGGTGCGGTGGCCGCTGCCCGCCGGGCCCTGGCGGGAGAGCTGGGGGGCGCTGGAGCGGGCCGACGCGGTTATCGTCACCCGCAAGCGGGCCGATCCCGAGGCCGCCCAGGCGCTCGCCCTCGAGATCCAGCGGCGGATTCCGGGCCCCGTCGCCATCGCCCATCTAGGCCTCAAGTCGCTGGAAGGGCTGGTGAGCGGGACCCGTGCCCCGGCCGCCACCCTCGCCGGGAAGCGGGTGGTAGCCGCCTCGGGAATCGCCGATCCCGATGCGTTCGTGGCCCAGGTCAAGCGCACCGGGGCCGCGGTGCAGGTGGCCACCTGGAAAGACCATCACCACTACCGGGATGAGGATGTGGCCTGGCTGGCCCACGCCGCCCGCCGGGCCGATCACGTGGTGATCACCCAGAAGGACGCGGTCAAGCTCCGCGACCGGTGGCCCCACGCGGTGCCCGAGCCGCTGGTGGCCGTACTCGACCTGGAGTGGGAGGAAGGCGGCCCACGGATCAGCTCCGCGCTGGACGCCGTTGTCACGCCTGTGGAACGGCTGTAACACCAACCCGGACATCTCTTCTATGACCACCGTGTCACGCCCGAACCAAGACGTCATCCGTCCCGACAAAGAGAGCGCCATGCTCGCCGAGGAAAATCCCTTCGAGGCCATGATGTCGCGGTTCGATTACGCGGCCCAGCGGCTGAGCCTGGATCCCGGCCTGTACAAGGTGCTCCGCGCCCCGGAGAAGCAGATCATCGTGTCGGTTCCCATTCTCCGGGACAACGGGGAAACGGACGTGTACACCGGGTACCGGGTGCTCTACAACACCTCGCGTGGACCCGCCAAGGGCGGTATCCGCTTCGACACCGCGGTCACCCTCGACGAGGTGAAGGCGCTGGCGGCGTGGATGACGTGGAAGTGCGCGGTGGTCAACATTCCGTTCGGCGGCTCGAAAGGCGGCGTGGTGTGCGACCCGTTCCAGCTCTCCAATGCGGAGCTGGAGCGGATCACCCGGCGCTACACCTCCGCGATCATCGATACCCTGGGGCCCGATTCCGATGTGCCTGCCCCCGACATCAACACCAACGAGCGGGTGATGGCGTGGATCATGGACACCTACTCCATGCACAAGCGTCACACCGTCACCGCCGTGGTGACCGGCAAGCCGGTGGAGATGGGCGGCTCGCTCGGCCGGCGGGAGGCGACGGGGCGGGGCTGCATGCTGGTTACCCGGGAGGCGCTCAAGCGCCTGCGCATGCCGGTGACCGGCACCCGGGTGGTCATCCAGGGCTTCGGCAACGTGGGATCGGTCGCCGCGCAGCTGATGGAAAATCTGGGGCTGGTGGTGGTGGCCGTGAGCGACAAGTCGGGGGGTATCTACAATCTCAAGGGCCTCAAGATTCGCGACGTCCTGCAGCACTCCCGCCAGCGCCGCTTCCTCAGCGACTACAAAGAGGCCGACCACATCACCAACGACGACCTCCTCACCCTCGACTGCGAGGTCCTGGTTCCAGCCGCCATGGAGAACGTGATCACCAGCCAGAACGCCAAGGACATCAAGGCGCGGATCATCTGCGAGGGCGCCAATGGTCCGACCACGGCGGGTGCCGACAAGATCCTGGAGCAGAACGGGGTCTTCGTGATCCCCGACATTCTAGCCAATGCCGGCGGGGTGACGGGGAGCTACTTCGAGTGGGTCCAGGACCGGGGGGGGTATTTCTGGGACGAGGACACGGTGAACCAACGGCTGGAGCGCATCATGGTCGAGTCGTTCGAGGAGGTCGCCAGCATGGCGGGCCGCAACGGCGTCAACCTGCGGATCGGCGCGTACATGCTGGCGATCGAGCGGGTGGCGGCGGTGCACCGGCTGCGCGGGATGTACGCCTAGACCATGGAGCTGGTCCTGCTCGCGGTCGGGCGGCTGCGCTCATCCTACCGCGAGGCCTGCGACGACTACCTCCGCCGGCTGGGCCGATACGCCAAGGTGAGGGAAGCGGAGGCCCGGGAAGCGAGTCGGGCCCCCACCGCGGAGGCACAGCGGGAAGAGGAGGCCGGCCGCCTGCTCGCGCTTGCACCCCCGCGGGCCGTGCTGGTGGCCCTGGCTCGGGATGGCTCGGCCTGGACCAGCGAGGAACTGGCCGGACGGGTGGAGGGTTGGAGGTTGAATGCGCGTCCAGTCGCCCTGGTCATCGGCGGGTCTCGCGGCCTCGCCCTCGGCCTCCTCGCCACCGCGGCGGAACGGTGGAGCTTGGGCCCACTCACCCTCCCGCACGAGCTGGCGCGGGTCGTCGTCGCCGAACAGCTCTACCGGGCATTCACCATCATTCGTGGCGAGCCCTATCACAAAGGACGATGCTGAAATCCGATGCCCGAATGGTTCGAGGAATGGTTCGGTGAGGAATATCTCCAGCTCTACCCCCACCGCGACGAGGCCGAAGCGGACCGGGCCGTCCGGCTGGTCACCCGCGCGACCGGGCTGCAGCCGGGATGGCGCGTGCTCGACGTGGGATGCGGGGCCGGCCGGCACGCCCGCGCGTTCCGCTCGGCTGGAGCGCGCTGCTACGGCGTGGATCTGTCTCTCACCCTGCTTCGCATCGCCGGGGGGGTGACCGACGCGCCGCTGGTGCGGGCCGACATGCGCCGCCTCCCGATCCGGCCCGGCAGCATGGACCTCACGGTGAGTCTGTTCACCAGCTTCGGCTACTTCGAGCGCGACGAGGAGCATGCCGGCGCCCTGGCCGAGATGGCCGCCACGCTTCGTCCCGGCGGATGGTTCGTGATCGATTTCCTCAACGCCGCCGAAGTGCGTGCCCGGCTGGTGCCGCGGGAGACCGTGGCGGTGCTCGGGGGCGAGGTGGACGTGCGCCGGTCGGTGTCGCCCGACGGCCACTACGTCTGCAAGACCATCGTGACGCCGGGCGGCCGCAGGTTCGTCGAACGGGTCCGGCTCTTCGAGTCCGAAGAGATCGCCGACCTGCTGGGCGAGGCAGGCGTCGAGGTGCGCCATCGCTTCGGCGACTACGACGCCGGACCCCTCCGCGCCGGGTCGCCCCGGACGATCATGGCGGGCTCGGTCGCATGACTTTCCGGTTCGCCGCCACTCCGCTCGACGCTCCCCTCACCGAGCCCCCGGTTCGCGGCGTCGGCTTCGACTCCGCGCTCGAGCCCGCGTTCCTGCCATCGGCCGCGCGCGACGCGGCGCTGGCGCGACTGCGGGAGCCCGGCGCGCTCGCCGTCACCAGCGGCCAGCAGCCGGGACTGTTCACCGGACCGCTCTACACGGTGCACAAGGCGCTTTCCACCGCGGCCCTCGCGCGGGTGCTGGAGCGGCGGTGGGGACGAACGGTGGTGCCGATCTTCTGGATCGCCGGCGATGACCACGACTTCGCCGAAGCCAGTGAGGCGTCGTGGCTCACCGCAGAGGGTACGCTCGCCACCTTCAAGCTGCCGCCGCGGCCGGCCGACGCCCCTCTCACCCCCATGTATCGCCAGCCGCTGGGGGAAACCGTGGCCGAGGCGCTGCAGGCGCTCGAGGCCACCCTCCCGGCCTCCGAATTCCGGGAGGAGACGCTGGCGTGGCTGGCCCGCCAGTACCGCCCCGAAGCCACCGTGGCCGCCGCCTTCGGGGGCGCCATGGCCGAGCTGCTCGCGCCGGCAGGGGTGGTGTGCTTCGACAGCAGCCATCCGACGGTCAAGGCCGCGGGCGCGCCCCTCATCCTCCGCGCGTTGGAGCTGGCGGGCCAGATCGATGACGACCTCGAGCGCCAGGTGGAGGCCCTGGGAGACGCCGCCAGGACATCTGGTGTCGTCTTGGGAGACGGAGCCGCCCTCGTGATGCTGGAGGGCCGCCAAGGCCGGGACCGCCTGGTCGCCGCCGACGGGGCCTTCGTGACCCGGCGGGGCAAGGAGCGCTACGACCTGGCGGCTCTGCGGCGCATCGCCGAGACCGAGCCCACCAGGCTTTCGCCCAACGTGCTGCTCCGCCCGGTGATCGAGAGCGCGCTCCTGCCCACGGTGGCCTATCTGGGAGGGCCGGCGGAGCTTCGCTACCTGGCGCTGACACCGCCCATCTCTCGGCGCCTGGGCGTGGAGCCGCAGCGCCCGCTGCCGCGGTGGTCCGGGGTGCTGGTGGAGCCGAGGGTGGACCGGATCCTGGACAAGTTCGGGATCGATCTGCAGGAGCTGCTCGCGCCGCCGGGTACGCTCGAGTCCAGGCTGGTCCGCTCTCAGCTGCCGCCCGACGCGCTGGCCGCGCTGGAGTCCATCCGCTCGGCGGTGGAGTCGGGATACGAGGCGCTGGAGCGCAGCGCGGCCGAGGTCGACCCGACGCTGGTCCGGCCGGTGCAGAGCGCGCGACACCAGGCGCTCTCCGGGACGCAGGAGGTGGAGAAGAAGCTGGTCCACCATCTCAAGCGCCGGCAGGAGACCGAGCTGAACCAGATCGCTAAGGCGAGAGCCGCGGTGTTCCCCGGCGGCAAGCCCCAGGAGCGGGTCCTGACGGTGGCGCCCTTCCTCGCCCGCTACGGGCCGGCGCTCATCACCGATCTGGCTGACGCCATCGAAACATGGTACGCCGGTGCCCTTGAAGGGGCGGCGGCCCGGTCTTAGACTCGACCCATGTCGGTGATCGCGCTCATCCTGCTCGTCGCGCTGCTGATTCCCATCATGGGCATCGTCGTCGATTCGCCCATCGGCCGCGCCCTCGCCCGCCGTCTGGAGGGCCCGCGCGAGGTGCCGCCCGGCCTCGCTGACCTGGCCAAGAAGGTGGACCTGCTCGAGGCCGAGGTGGACGACCTCAACCGCAACGTCCAGGCGCTCCAGGACGAAACCGCGTTCCTGCAGCGCCTGCTGGCCGACCCTTCGACCCGCTCGACGCTTCCACGGCCACCCGCCTGACCGCCGCCGAGCGCGGAACCCCCCGTCCGGCGCTGAGGGTCGCGGCGGGGATCCTGCTCAGCCGGATCATCGGCCTGGTCCGCAATCGAGTCTTCGCCCACTACTTCGGCACCTCCGACGCGGCCGACGCCTTCAACGCCGCGTTCCGCATTCCCAACTTCCTGCAGAACCTTTTCGGAGAGGGTGTTCTCTCCGCCTCGTTCATTCCGGTATACGCCAGTCTCCGGGCCGGCGACCGCGAGCGTGACGCCGCCGCCGTGGCGTCCGCGGTAGCGGCGCTGCTGGCTCTCATCGTGTCGGTGCTGGTCCTGGCGGGTGTGCTGCTCGCGCCCTGGCTCATCGATCTCATCGCGCCAGGCTTCGAAGGGGAGAAACGGGACGCTACCGCAAAGCTGGTGCGGATCCTCTTTCCCGGCGCGGGCCTCCTGGTTCTCTCGGCCTGGTGCCTCGG
>JACCRH010000375.1 GCA_013813675.1 Gemmatimonadales bacterium | reverse complement strand
CCCGGGCAAGATCCCTCGCTCCGCTCGGGATGACAGAGCGCTAGCTTCTGGCCCGGCCGTTCCGCCGTCCCGCCGTTCCGCCGCCCCGCCATTCCGCCGTTCCGTCCGGCTGCCCCACTATCTTCTCTCCCCATGCCCCGTCCCCGCCGAGCCGCGCACGTGCATAAGTTCGGCGGTGCGTCGCTGGCCGATGCCGCTGCCGTCCGCCACGCGGTCGAGATCGTTCGCCGCCATCGTCCGGAACCGACCGCCGTGGTCGTCTCCGCGATGGCGGGAACGACCGACGCGCTCCTGGCCGTGGCGCGGCAGGCGGGAGCCGGCGAGTCGCGCACCGTCGCGTCCCTCATCGCGCGACTGCGTTCCCGGCACGTCGAGGTGGCCCGGTCGCTGCTGCCTGGTGGTCGGCTCCGCGCCGACGCGCTCCTCTACATCAGTGACCTCTTCGCCGAGCTGGAGGCGCTGGCGCAGGGTCTTCGGCTGCTCCGGGAGCTGACGCCGCGCACCACCGACTACCTGGTCTCCCGCGGGGAGCGGCTCAGCGCCCGGCTGGTCGCCGCCGCGCTCGAGGCCGGCGGCACCCGGGCCCGGTACGTGGACGCGCTCGACCTGATTCACACCGACACCGCCTTCGGCCAGGCCGCGCCCGACTTCGCTCGCACCGACCGCGCCGTGCAGCGGATCCTCCACCCCCTTCTGGCCAAGGGCGTCGTGCCGGTGGTGCCGGGCTTCATCGGCGCCACGGCGGACGGCGAGGTCGCCACGCTGGGCCGGGGCGGCTCCGATCTCACCGCGACCCTCCTCGCCCGCGGTCTCGGCGCCGCCCGGGTCTCGCTGTGGAAGGACGTCCCCGGCCTGCTGACCGCCGATCCCCGGGTGGTGCCCGACGCGCGGGTCATCCCCCAGCTGCATGCGCGAGAGGCCGCGGAGCTGGCCTACTACGGCGCCAAGGTGCTGCATCCGCGCGCGCTGATTCCCGTCACCGGCCGCCGCATCCCGGTCTTCGTCCGACCGTTCGCCGACGCCGACTCGCCCGGGACCGAGGTCTCCGAGCGCGTCGGCCCCGGGCGGAATCCGGTAAAGGCGCTGACTGCCGCCGGCGGCCAGGCGCTGCTCACCGTCACCGGCAACGGCATGCTCGGGGTCCCCGGCATCGCCGCCCGGACGTTCGGGGCGCTGCACGGACGCCGAATCTCCGTCTCCTTGATCTCGCAGGCCTCCTCGGAGCACTCGATCTGCTTCAGCGTGCCCCAGCCGCTGGCCGAAGACGCCCGCGAGGGTCTGGAGCGCGAGTTTCGTGGTGAGATGGCCCGCGGGGAGATCGACGGCGTCGAGGTGAGCCCGGACATGGCCACGATCGCCGTGGTCGGGCTGGGGATGCACGGCACCCCGGGGATCGCCGCCGGCGTCTTCTCCGCCTTGGCAGCCGGCGGCATCAACGTCGTGGCCATCGCGCAGGGCTCCTCCGAGCTCAACATCTCCGTGGTGGTGGAGGCTCGGCAGGCCGCGGAGGCACAGCGGCGGGTCCACGCCGCCTTCCAGCTTTCCCGGATCGCCGGCGGCGCGGTGATCCAGCCGGAGCGCATGGAGATCGTGCTCCTTGGGTTCGGCCAGATCGGGCGCGCGCTGGCGGCACTGATCGCCCGGGTGCGCCGCCCCGCTCTCGCGCTCACGGTGGCGGCGGTGATCGACCGAAGCGGGTTTGTGTTCGATCCCCAGGGCATCGGCCCGCGCCGTCTGGCCGCCCTTGCCGCCGACAAGCGGAAGGGACGGCGCCTCGCCGAGACGTCACGTGGGTGCGCGGGGACGGCGGAAGAGGCGATCGCGCACATCGCCGGGTACGCGCTGACCCGGCCGGTGGTCGTGGACCTCACCGCCGACGACACCGCCGCCGCCCTCGAGGCGGCGCTCACCCACGGAATGGACCTCGTGCTGGCCAACAAACGGCCACTCGCCGGCCGCCGCGCCGCGAGCGAGTCGCTCTGGCAGACCGCACGGGCCCGGGGGCGGCGGATCCTGCACGAGGCGACCGTGGGTGCCGGACTTCCGATCATCGACACCTACCACAAGCTCACCGAGTCCGGCGACCGGGTGGAGCGCATCGAGGGGCTGCTCTCCGGTACCCTTGGGTACGTGCTGACCGAGGTGGGCGACGGGGTGCCCTTCTCTCGCGCCGTGCGCTCCGCCATGCGGCTGGGCTACACCGAGCCGGATCCGCGGGAGGACCTGTCGGGAATGGATGTGGGCCGGAAGGCGCTGATCCTCGCCCGGCTACTGGGGTACCGGGGCGAGCTGAGCCGACAGGCGGTGGAATCGCTGGTGCCCAAGTGGGGCCGCACGCTGCCCCTGCCGCGATTTCTGAAGCGCCTGGCCGAACTGGACGGCGGGTGGAAGCGGCGGGTGGAGGCGGCGCGGGCCCAGGGCAACGCGCTGCGCTACGTCGCGACGGTGACCCCGGGCAAGATCGCGGTCGGTCTCAAGCCGGTGCCGCTGTCCAGCCCGCTCGCCTCGATCAAGGGCTCGGACAACCAACTGGTGTTCACCACCGCCCGCTACAAGACGAACCCTTTGGTCATCCGCGGCCCTGGCGCCGGCGCGGAGGTCACCGCCGCCGGGGTGCTCAACGACATCCTTCGCCTGGCCGGCGCGTGAGCGACGACGCCGTGACGGCCTTCGCCCCGGGCAGCGTAGGCAACGTGGGCCCCGGGCTCGACATCCTCGGTCTCGCGGTGGCCGGCGAGGGGGACGCCGTGCGGGCGGAGTGGACCGCGCAACCGGGTATCCGGATATTGGACCCCGGGCATCCGGAGTTACCCCGGGAGGCGGAGCGGCACACCGCCGGGCTCGCGGCCCGCGCAGTGCTCGAACGCGCCGGGGCCAGGCTGGCGCGCGGCCGGGGAGTCGGCCTCTCGGTGCGAAAGGGTTTGCCGCTCTCGGGCGGCCAGGGCGGCAGCGCCGCGTCGGCGGTCGCCGGCGCGGTCGCGATGAACGCGCTCCTGGGCCAGCCGCTCGGCGAAGTGGAGCTGATCGAGCTCTGTCTCGACGCGGAGGAGGCGGTCGCGGGACGGCACGCCGACAACATCGCACCTTCGCTGCTGGGCGGGATCGTGCTGATCCGCTCGATCGACCCGCTCGACCTGGTGCGCCTGCCGGTGCCGCCGGAGCTGTACGTGGTGCTCGCGCGACCCGAGCAGCGGATGCGGACGGCGGAGGCACGCGCGGTGTTGCCGCGGGAGGTGTCCCGCGCCGTGGCGCTGCATCAGGCGGCGCACGTCGGCGCGTTGGTGGCGGCGCTGGCGCTGGGCGACTACGAGCTGCTGGCCCGAGCCGTGGACGACCGGATCGCCGAGCCGGCCCGCGCCGGGCTGCTGCCGGGCTTCGCCGAGGCGAAGGCGGCCGCCCTGGCCGCCGGGGCGCTGGGCAGCTCGATCTCCGGAAGTGGACCCACCGCCTTCGCGTTGGCTCGCGGCCAGGAGAGCGCCGACCGGATTGCCGTCGCCATGGGAGACGCGTACCGCGGGCTGGGCGCGGGCTGCCAGGTGCGGGTCGGAGCGGTGGATCGCGCCGGCGCCACCGTGACCCTCGACAGAGGAGCGCCGCCATGACATTCGAGACCGACCGTCCCCCGAGCTGGCAGGTCTGCGTCACCTGCGGCAACGAGCTCACCGAGAGCGATTCCCACGCGCGCTGTCCCACCTGCGGCGGGCTGCTGGAGATCGCGCATCGCCCCCCCGACATGACGCGCGCCGAGCTGCTGCTCCGATTCACCGAGCGTCGGGGCCGGCCGCCGGGCGCCGCCGCGGCCTCCGGCGTGTGGCGGTTTCGCGAGTTCGTCCTCCCCTCCGCGGAGGAGGTCGTCTCCTACCCCGAGGGCAACACGCCGCTGCTCCACCGCGAGGTCCTCGACCGGTGGACCGGCCTGGTGGGACTTCTGCTCAAGCACGAAGGACACAACCCCACCGGCTCGTTCAAGGACCGGGGCATGACGGTGGGCGTCACCCAGGCCCGCCGGATCGGGGCCCGCGCCGTGGCCTGCGCCTCCACCGGCAACACCTCGGCGTCGCTCGCGGCGTACGCCGCGCAGGCCGGCATTCCGGCGCTGGTGCTGGTCCCCTCGGGAAACGTGGCCTCGGGCAAGCTCGCCCAGTCGCTGGCCTATGGCGCGCGCACCCTGCTGGTGCGCGGCGGATTCGATGATTGTCTCCGCCTGGTGCAGGAGGCGAGCGAGCGGCTCGGCGTCTATCTGCTCAACTCGATCAATCCGTTCCGGATCGAAGGGCAGAAGACCATCGTGCTCGAGCTGCTCCAACAGCTCACCTGGGATCCTCCCGATTGGATCGTGCTTCCGGCGGGCAACCTGGGAAACACGGCGGCGTTCGGGAAGGCGCTGCGCGAGGCGCACGCCTGGGGCCTGATCACCCGGCTGCCGCGGCTCGCCGCGGTGCAGGCGGCGGGCGCGGCTCCCTTCGCCCGGAGCTTCGAGGAGGGGTTCAAGCGGCGGCATCGAGTTACGCCCGACACCGTGGCGAGCGCGATCCGGATCGGCGATCCCGCTTCGCACGACCGCGCCGTGCGGGCGATCCGGGAGACCGACGGCGTCGTCCTCGCGGTGACCGACGCGCAGATCCTCGAGGCCAAGGCGGCGGTGGACGCCTGCGGGGTCGGTTGCGAGCCCGCCAGCGCGGCGAGCATCGCGGGGGCACGCGAGCTGGTGCGGCGGGGGACCATCGCCGGCGGCGCGCGGGTGGTGGCGGTGCTCACCGGTCACCTGCTGAAGGACCCCGAGACACTGCTCCAGTACCATGGGCAGGCAGACCCGCTGCCGCCGGGCGCGAACCGGCCGGTGGAGATCGAAGCTGACTTGAGAGAGGTGGAAAGATTTCTTGGCAAGGAGTGAGAGAGCGTCATAAATGTCACCCTGAACGAAGGGAAGGGGGCGCCATGTCCGTGGATGGTCCCCTTCGCTATGCTCAGGGTGACATCGCCCTCTCCGAGGGAAAACCGGCGTTTCCCTATTGCATGTCTGGCCTGTCTGTGTACTGTTTGTCACGGGAGTTCTGCGGTACAGCGGCACGCACGGTCCTCACAAACACTGGGAGACACGCGATGGCCACCAAGAAGAAGACAGCCAAGAAGTCCGCCAAGAAGAGCGCCCGTAAGCCGGCCAGGAAGACCGCAGCACGGAAGAAGGCCACCAAGAAGTCAGCCAAGAAGCGGACGCCGAGCGCGGCATTCATGAAGCCGATGCAGCCCAGCACCGCCCTCGCCGCCGTGGTGGGCTCCAGCGCCCTGCCGCGCACCGAGGTCACCAAGAAGCTGTGGGCGTACATCAAGCGGAACGGCCTGCAGGACTCCAAGAACCGTCGTGCCATCAACGCCGACGAGAAGCTCCGCCCCGTGTTCGGCGGCAAGAGCCAGGTCACCATGTTCGACATGACCAAACTGGTGAACCGCCACCTCAGCTGATCGTCTGCTTCACCCACCACCTCCGAGGGCGTCCCCGCTGGGACGCCCTTTTGGTTATGTTGTCCCCCCATGGCCGGCGAATACATCTTCACCATGCGCGACCTTCGCAAGGTCGTGCCCCCCTCCCGCGAGATCCTCAAGGGCATCCACCTCGCCTTCTTCCCCGGCGCCAAGATCGGCGTGCTCGGCGCCAACGGAGCGGGCAAGTCCAGCCTCCTGCGGATCATGGCGGGAGTGGACACCGACTTTCTGGGCGACGCGCGCCCGCTGCCGGGCACCAAGATCGGGTTCCTGCCGCAGGAGCCCCAACTCGATCCGGCCAAGGACGTGCGCGGCAATGTCGAGGAGGCGGTCGCCGAACAGCGGGCGATGCTGCACCAGTTCGAGGAGATCAGCGCGAAGTTCGCCGAACCGATGGACGACGACCAGATGAACCGGCTGCTGGAGAAGCAGGGCAACCTGCAGGAGCGGATCGACGCGCTCGGCCTCTGGGAGCTGGACCACAAGGTGGACATCGCGATGGACGCGCTCCGGCTGCCGCCGGGCGACGCCGAGGTCTCTCGTCTCTCGGGCGGCGAGCGCCGGCGGGTGGCGCTCTGCCGCCTGCTGCTGGCGCAGCCCGACATGCTGCTCCTCGACGAGCCCACCAACCATCTCGACGCAGAAAGCGTCTGGTGGCTGGAGCGGTTCCTGGCTGGATTCTCCGGCACCGTGGTGGCGGTGACCCACGACCGGTACTTCCTGGACAACGTGGCCGGCTGGATCCTGGAGCTCTACCAGGGAGCGGGCATTCCCTGGGAGGGCAACTACTCGTCCTGGCTGGAGCAGAAGGAGCGGCGGTTGGCCCAGGAGGAAAAGCAGGCCTCGGCCCGCCAGAAGACTCTGCAGCACGAGCTGGAGTGGATCCGGATGTCGCCTCGCGCCCGCCAGGCCAAGAGCAAAGCGCGGATCGCGCGCTACGAGGAGCTGCGCGAGGAGGCGTCGCGGCAGACCGAGGGATCGGCCGAGATCCTCATTCCGGTCCCCGAGCGGCTGGGCGACGAAGTGGTGGGGGCGGAGCACCTGAGCAAGGGGTATGGCGACCGGCTGCTCATCGACGACCTGAGCTTCGCGCTGCCCCGCGGTGGGATCGTCGGCGTGATCGGGCCCAACGGCGCGGGGAAGACCACGCTGTTCCGGATGATCACCGGCCAGGAACAGCCTGACGGCGGCACGCTCAAGGTGGGCGCCACCGTGCAGATCGCCTATGTGGACCAGACCCGCGACGCGCTCGATGCCGGCAAGACGGTGTACCAGGAGATCTCCGGCGGGCAGGATCAGCTCCAGTTCGGCCGCCGGACCGTCAACGCCCGGGCCTACAGCGCGGGCTTCAATTTCCGCGGGGCCGACCAGCAGAAGAAGGTCGGCACCCTGTCGGGCGGTGAGCGCAACCGGCTTCACCTCGCCAAGCTGCTTCGAAGCGGCGGCAACCTCCTGCTGCTCGACGAGCCCACCAACGACCTCGACGTCGACACCTTGCGGGCCCTGGAGGAGGCGCTCCTCGGTTTCGCCGGCTGCGCCGTCGTGATCAGCCACGACCGCTGGTTTCTCGACCGCATCGCCAGCCACATCCTGGCCTTCGAGGGCGACAGCGAGGTGGTCTGGTTCGAGGGCAACTATGCCGACTATGCCGCCGACCTCAAGCGCCGGAAAGGTGTCTCGGCCGAGCAGCCGCACCGGATCCGGTTCAAGAAGCTGGTGAGGTGATGAACGGCGGACCGCCGTTCCACCTCTCCCCCTGGCCCCGCTATACTACGCCCCTATGACTTCCCACACCCAGCACATTCCCTATCTTCCCGCCCGCATCGAAGGCCTCGCGCCACTGGCGAAGAACCTCTGGTGGAGCTGGAATCGCGAGGCCCGGAGCCTCTTCCGGATCATCGATCCAACCCTCTGGGGCATGACCCGGCACAATCCGCTGGAGCTGCTCTGCCGGGTGGATCCTGAGCGGCTGGCCGTCTGCGCCAGCGACAGCGATTTCCTCCGCCGCTACGACGAAGTCATGGTGCGGATGCAGCACGAGACCTCCAGCCGCGACACCTGGTTCAGCCACAACTACGGCGAGCTCAAGGGCCGGCCGGTCGCCTACTTCTGCGCCGAGTTCGGGCTCCACAGCTCGGTGCCGATCTACTCCGGCGGCCTCGGCGTGCTGGCCGGGGACCACTGCAAGGCGGCGAGCGACGTGGGCATCCCGCTGGTCGGCGTGGGGCTCATGTACATGAAGGGGTACTTCGACCAGCGGCTCCGGCTCGACGGCTGGCAGGAGGACAGTGACGACGAATACGACCTGTCGCTGACCCCGCTCGAGCCGGTTAGCGGCCCGCAGGGCCGATCGTACTTGACCACGGTGGAGACCTCGGGGCGCCCGGTCCACGTCCGCGCCTGGCGCATGATGGTGGGCCGGATACCGATCTACCTGTTGGACACCAACCTCGAGCTCAACCATCCGGACGACCGCGGCCTGATGAACAAGCTGTACGCCGGCGGGCCCGACCTCCGGGTGCGGCAGGAGTGGATCCTCGGCGTTGGCGGCGTGCGGGTCCTGCGGGCACTGGGGATCGATCCCGCCGTGTGGCACGCCAACGAGGGGCACGCCGCCTTCATGATGATCGAGCGACTCCGCGAGCTGACGGTGGCCGGCACGCCGCTCGACAAGGCGATTCGCGAGGTCCGCGCCCACAGCGTCTTCACTACTCATACTCCGGTGCCGGCGGGGCACGACGCGTTCGCCGTGGAAGCGCTGGAGGCCTGCGCCGGCCCCATCTGGAAGGAGATGGGGATCGACCGCGAGACCCTCTTCGGGTTCGGCAAGCATCCCTCGATCGAGGGCCAGTTCCACATGACCGTCTGCGCCATGCGGATGTCGGCGCGGGTCAACGGCGTCTCCCGCCGCCACGGGCAGGTCTCCCGCAACCTCTGGCGCGACCTCTGGCCCGGGCGGCCCTGGGAGGCGGTGCCGGTGGGTCACGTGACCAACGGCGTCCACCTGGCCACCTGGATGGCCACCCCGATCATGGAGCTGCTCGACCAGCACATCGGTCCCGGGTGGGGCGACCGGCTGGACGAGCCGGGATTCTGGGATCAGGTGCTGACCCTCGATCACGATCGCTTCTGGGCCGCCCACGTGCGCCTGAAGCAGGTGCTGGCCACCCGGATCCGGGAGGACGCCCGGCGCCGCTTCGCCGCCCGGTTCAAGGAGGCCGCGCAGGTCGTGGGGGCGGGCACCCTGCTCGATCCCACCGCGCTCACCCTCGGATTCGCCCGGCGATTCGCGACCTACAAGCGCGCCAACCTGATCTTCCGCGATCTCAAGCGACTGCGGCGACTGCTGGTGGATCAGCGGAACCCGGTGCAGATCATCTTCGCGGGCAAGGCGCATCCGGCGGACAATCCGGGCAAGGAAGTGCTGCAGAGCGTCTACCAGTTTACCCGCGATCCCGAGTTCGAAGGGCGGGTCGCCTTCCTGGAAGACTACGACATGCACCTTGCCCATCTCCTGGTGCAAGGCGTGGACCTCTGGATCAACCTGCCCCGGGTACCGCTGGAGGCCTCGGGCACCAGCGGAATGAAGGCGGCGCTCAACGGTGTGCCCCAGCTCAGCACCCTCGACGGATGGTGGCAGGAGGGCTTCGACGGGCTGGGCGGGTGGGGCATCTCCCCCGCCGGCGACACCGAGGACGCCGACGCGGCCGATGCCGAGCGGTTCTACCACCTGCTCGAGGAGCAGGTGGTCCCGCTCTACCACAACCGGAACGACGCCGGGGTGCCGATCGGCTGGGTAGAGAAGATGCGCCATGCCCTCCGGCTCGCGGGCGCGCACTTCACCGCCCGGCGGATGGTGCAGAATTACGTCCAGGAGTACTACGTACCCGCGATCCGTGGCGAGACGGCGGGCGACGATCCGCCCACCGGCTGAGGCACGAGCGATGGCGACCCTGGTGACCGCGCAGGGCGGCGAGCCCGTCTCCATCGTCCACGTGACGGCGGAGTACTTCCCCTACGCCCGCACCGGCGGGCTCGCCGAGGCGGTCGCCGGCCTGGCCAACTTCCAGCACGCGGCCGGGCTCGACGTCGCCGCGATCCTTCCGCTCTACCGCAGCGTCCGGGACGAAGACCCCGACCTGGAGCCGGTGGGACAACCGTTCGTGGTCACCATCGGCACCCGCCACGAGGAGGCGCGGATCTTTCGCGTCGCCGGACCGGTCACCGGTCCGCGGGTGTTCTTCCTCGAGCACCTCGAATACTTCAACCGGCACGGCATCTACGGCGAGACCGGCGCCGACTATCCCGACAACCATCGCCGGTACGCCTTCTTCGCGCTCGCCGCGCTGACCGCGCTTCCCCGCCTGGTGCCGGGACCGATCCTGCTCCACGCCCACGACTGGCACACGGCGCTGGCGCCGGTCTATCTCCGCACCGTCATGGGCCAGCAGCGCTACGCGCGGAGCGCGACCACCGTAGTCTCGGTGCACAATCCCGGCTACCAGGGTCACTTCGGCCCCGAGGTGATGCCCGACATCGGCTTGCCCTGGGAGCTTTACAACTGGCAGCAGCTCGAGTGGTACGGCAAGGTGAACTTCCTGAAGGGCGGGCTGGCATTCGCCGATTCGGTGACCACCGTGAGTCCCACCCAGGCCAGGGAGCTGCGGACTGCCGGGGGCGGATTCGGTCTGCACGACCTCTTCGTGGCCCTGGGCGACCGGCTGGTGGGCGTGCTCAATGGAATCGACCAGCGGATCTGGAACCCGGCAACCGATACCCTCATCACCGCCCAGTACTCCGCCGAGAAGCTGGAGGGCAAGCGGCGCTGCAAGGCGGCGCTGCAGCGGTCGTTCGGCCTTCCTCAGCGGCGCCGCGTGCCGCTCTTCGGGATGACCGGCCGCCTGGTCACCCAGAAGGGACTCGATCTCATCCTCGGTGCGGGCGAGCTGCTGGGGAGCGACGCGCAGTTCGTCTTCCTCGGCAGCGGCGACCCGCGGTATGAGCGCGCCTTGGTCGAGCTGGCCACCTCCGCGCCCAACCGGATCGGAGTCCAGCTCGATTTCACCGACCGGCAGGAACACCGCCTGATGGCGGGAGCGGACATCTTCCTCATGCCGTCGCTCTACGAGCCCTGCGGCCTGACCCAGATGCGGGCTCAACGGTACGGCGCTCCCCCGATCGTGCGCCGCGTCGGGGGACTCGCCGACACCGTCGAGGACGGCGCCACCGGCTTCGCCTTCGACGGGTACACCGCCGAGGCCTTCCAGAAAGCCGGCTTTCGCGCGCTCCGGGGCTACGCCGACTCGCCCAGATGGCAGGCGACGGTGCGCCGAGGCATGGCCCGCGACTTCAGTTGGGAGCGTTCGGTGGACCAGTATCTGGAGGTCTACCGCCGCGCCATCGCTCACGCGGCGGCGGGATAGGCTGCCCGCGATGGATTTCGTTCTCACCCTTCACAGTCATCTGCCTTACGTCTTGAACCACGGCCGATGGCCCCACGGCAGCGACTGGCTCTGCGAGGCGGCGCTCGACACCTACCTCCCGCTGATCGAGGTCCTCCGCGGGCTCCAGGCCGGCGGGATCCCTGCCCCGGTCACCCTCGGCGTCACCCCGGTGCTCGCCAACCAGCTCGTGAGCCGCACGTTCGTCGCCGAGATGGACGCGTTCTTCGCCCAGCGCCTCGTCGCGTGCGACGAGGCGCCGGCCTCCCTCGCCGCGACCGGCGAGGGACATCTGCTGCCGCTGGTGAACTTCTGGCGGGAGCGCCTGGGCCGGCTCCGCCGGCTGTTCCACGATATCGGTGGGAACATCGTGGCGGCTCTCCGCGCACTCGAGGGAGCAGGGCGGCTGGAGCTCATCACCTCGGCGGCGACCCACGGCTTCCTGCCGCTGCTCGCGCGTGACGAGAGCATCCGGCTTCAGCTCGCAGTCGGACGCGCCGAGCACCGCCGGCTCTTCGGGCGGTCGCCCGAGGGGGTCTGGCTTCCCGAGTGCGCCTACCGTCCACGAGGACCGTGGCACCCGGTTCGCGGCGCTCCCCAGGCCGGGATCCGGCGGGGAATCGACGAACATCTGAGCGACGCCGGCTTCCGCTATTTCTTCGTGGACTCGCACCTCGCGTCCGCCGGCCGTCCGCTTGGCGTCTCCGGTGACCCCGGCGGCGACCCGTCCGTGCACCGGCCGTCCGAGCTGGCCGGCGGCATGGTGCACCGCTCCCCCTACGTGGCCTATCAGGTGGCACACTCGAGGGCGGCGGACGGCCTCGCCGCACTGGTGCGGGATCCGCGCTCCTCGATGCAGGTGTGGAGCCGGTTCCAGGGATACCCCGGTGACGAGCGGTACCTCGAGTTCCACAAGATGCGCTGGCCCGGCGGCCTCAAGCTCTGGCGGGTCACCGGCCCGGCCGTCGATCTGGGGGACAAACAGCCCTACGATCCCGCGGAAGCGGCCGAGCGCGCCGGCGGCCACGCCGATCATTTCGCGGGACTGCTGGCCGAGATCGCAGCCACCGAGCGCCGGCGGCGCGACGCGGTTATCGTGGCGCCGTTCGATACCGAGCTCTTCGGCCACTGGTGGTTCGAGGGGCCGGAATGGCTCGGGGCGGTCTACCGAACCCTCGCTCGCGCGCATCGCGACCTCCGGCCGGTCACGACCTCCCGGCACCTCGCCGACCATCCCGCGAAGCTGCCGATCCGCCTCCCCTCCGGATCCTGGGGCGCCAACGGCGATTTCAGCATGTGGCTCGGCGATGCCACGGTCTGGACCTGGGAGCGACTCTGGCCGCTGGAAGAAGCCTTCTGGGACGCGGCGCCCGCGGCGCTGGCCAATCCCGCCGCGCGGCCCGTCCTGGCGCAGGCGGCTCGGGAGCTGCTCCTGGCTCAGGCGTCGGACTGGCAGTTCATCATCTCTACGGGGGCGGCGGCGGACTACGCCGGACGACGCTTCACCGAGCACTGCGACGACGCCGCGGCGCTCCTCGCGGGGCTGGCCGGCGGGCCTGAGGACCGGCTCCCCCAGGCCCAGACCCGGGCGGAAGCGCTCGCCCGCCGCGACGACCTGTTCCCCGACGTGCTCTCCGCGGTGGCGCTGGCGCTCGGCGGCTCCCGCTCTCTGGTAAGCGAGTGACCGATGGCACCAATCAGGTTCGTCTTCGGGCTCCACTTCCATCAGCCGGTCGGCAACTTCGACCATGTCTTCGCCCAGCACGTGGAAGATGTATACCGGCCCCTGCTGGAGCGGCTCGCCAGTCGCGATTTTCTCCCGGTCGTCCTCCACCTCTCGGGACCGCTCCTCGAGTGGCTGGAACGTCACGAGCCGGCCTACCTCGACCAGATCGGCACGCTGGTCTCGGGGGGAAAGATCGAGATCCTGCTGGCCGGCTTCTACGAGCCGGTGCTGGCCGCGATCCCTCGCGCCGATCGGGTCGAGCAGATCCAGTGGATGCATCAGGCCGTGCAGCGCCGGTTCGGTGTGGATGCCCGGGGCCTCTGGCTCACCGAGCGGGTGTGGGAGCCGGAGCTCGCCGCGGATCTGGCGGACGCCGGTGTGCGCTACGCCCTGGTCGATGACCGCCACTTCCTCGCCACTGGATTCGCCGCCGAACGACTGCACGCGCCGCTCTGGACCGAGAGCGACGGACGCCGGGTGGCGCTGTTCCCGATCGATGAGCGGCTGCGGTATCTGATCCCCTTCCGGCCTCCGGAAGAGACGGCGGAATACCTCCGTAGCCTCAGGGCCGGGGGGCACCGGCTGGCGGTGCTGGCCGACGACGGTGAGAAGTTCGGCGGCTGGCCCGGCACCAAGGAATGGGTATACGAGCGGGGCTGGCTCGATCGGTTCATGGCCACCATCGGCGGACTGGTGGAGAGTGGCGAGGTCAGACTGAGCCGGCTGGACGAGGCGCTCGCCGAGGTGCCGAGCAACGGGCTCGCTTATCTCCCGACCGCGTCGTACACCGAGATGGAAGGCTGGTCCCTCCCGCCCGATGCGGCGCTGCGCCTCGCCCGCCTGCAGCACGATTTAGGCGAGTCTCGCATCGCGGGGCCCGATGGCGCCCTGGTCCGTGGCGCCCATTGGCGGAATTTCCTGGTCAAGTACCCCGAGTCCAACCGGATGCACAAAAAGATGCAGGCGCTGTCAGCGCTCTGCCGCCGAAAGGGGAATCCCGAGGCCGCCCGCCGCGCCATCGGCCGGGCCCAGTGCAACGACGCCTATTGGCACGGGGTCTTCGGCGGTCTGTACCTGCCACACCTGCGCGATGCTATATGGCGCGAGTTGGCGCTTGCCGAAGGCGAGCTCCGCCAGGGCAAGGGTCTGGCGTGGGAAGTGCTGGACTTCGACGGCGACGGGCATCCGGAAATCTGGGTGCATTCCGAGTCGTTCTCCGCAGTGGTCAGCCCGGTCCGCGGTGCCGCCATCGAGGAATTCACCCTGTTCGCGAGCGGGATCAACTACGCCAACGTACTCACCCGCAGGCGGGAGGCCTACCACGACCAGGCCCTGGAGCGCGGGGCCAGAGCCTCGGAACACGGGGACGGTGGAACAGCCAGCATCCACGAGATCGAGGAAGGGATCCGGCTGGACGTGCGTCCGCCCCTGGATGCCGACGACCGGGCACTTTTCGTAGAGCGGATCCTTCCGAAGGCACTCGGGCTCGACAAGTACTCGAGGGGCGACTACCGGCCGATGCACTCATGGAGCCGAGCGGGGTTCGACTATGCGGTGCAGCGTCGGCGGGGGGTGCTGGAGATCGCCTGTGCCGCGGGCGAAGACGGCGGGCGGCTGGCCAAGATGATTCGCTTCGGAAGCGACGGCGAAGTGACCGTGCGCTACGCCTGGGACCCGGGGGCGGCCGGGTCCGAGGATCTCTTTTCCACCGAGATCTCGCTGGCAGGCTCCCTCCTGCCGGAGAGCACACCGGCGGCGGAGCCATGGCGCTTTCCCATCGAGACGGTCGCGAAATCGGAGCGCGGCCTTGACCGCACGAGACAGGGCGAGTCTCTCACGCTCCGCTGGCCGGTCCGCCTCGGCGAGGCGGCCGTGACGCTGCGGCGCCCGGCTTAACCCTTGGCCGGCTCTTGGGGCCTGCCGGCTGGAATCCGCTTCTCCGCTCTGCCCTTGAGATAAGCGTAGATCGCGTCGACCTGCTCCGGGGTGACCGTTTCCTTGAAGGCCGGCATCCCGCGGCCGGGACGGCCCTCCATAACCACCTTGGTGAACGTCGCCTTATCGGCAGCCGGACCCTTCGGCGCAAGACTCACCAGAAGGTTCGCGGCCACCGGATTCGGCAGAGCATCCTGGCCATGGCAGCGCGCGCATTGAACGTTGTACTGCCGCCACCCTTCGTATTCCGTTGCGCTCACCGTCGCTCCGTCCTGCCCCGACGCCGGTCGGGCGACTGTGCCGCTGAGGAGCGCGAAAAGCGAGAACGAAGCAATGAGCCGTGTCATCCGGCACCTACCCTTCCTGTTTGACTGCGGGACGACCCGGCTGGATCTTTCCGTCGCTCCTGCCCTTCACGTAGGAATAGATCTGATTGATTTTGGCCGGATCCATGCCAAGCGAGCACCAGGCGGGCATACCCTTCGCCGGACGCCCGGCGCAGACCACCTGAACGAAGGCTTCCTGGGTGTTGATAGGCCCGTCAGGCTTGAGCGAGACGACGAGATGCGGAGCGATCGTCGTTCCTATCACGTCCTCACCGTGACACCGCGCGCAATTGAGATTGTACTGCTTCCATCCGTCGTACGTGGCCTGGTCGACGGTGTCCTTCGGCGCCTGATGGTAGGCATCGCGGAGCGGCGCCCCCGCGGTCTGCGTCTCCGCCGCGGGCTCGCTCGGGGCCGGGGAGGTGGTGTCGGGCGCCGGTGCCGCCGCGGCAGGCTCCGGCGCTGCGGCAGGCTCCGGCT
>JACCRH010000369.1 GCA_013813675.1 Gemmatimonadales bacterium | reverse complement strand
GTCCCGTCCGTGTCGGTGCTGGTGTTGGTGAAGGCGCAGTCGAAGGCGCTGCACTCGAAGGTGAAGGCGGCGGTGGGAGCCGAGTTTCCGGTCGCACCGACCACGGTGACTTCGCGGGTGAAGTCATCGGTGGCGCCTTCGTTGTCGGTCACGGTCAGATCGACGGTGTAAGTCCCCGCGGCCGCGAAGACCACGCCGGGATTTTGTGCCGGCGAAGACGCGGGATCGCCGTTCTCGAAGCTCCAGGACCACTCTTCGACAGTGCCGTCCGAATCGGTGCTGGAATCGGCGAAGGTACAGCTCAGCTGACTGCAAGTGGGAAGCCCGAAATTGGCGCTCGGCGCGCTGTTCGATGGACCGCCGTCATCGCCGCCACACGCCGCACTGGCGAGCCCGAACGCGGCCACGAACCACAGATTCTGATGGTACGATCGCATAGCCAACCTCAGATGGAAGTCAGGAACTGTGGAGCGGCCGCAGGACCGGCTCCGGGGCACCCAGGTGCGAGAGACGTGCCACCCGGGAATTGTCAACTCTGCGAACAGTGCCGATTTTTGCAATGATCCGTGTCACAAAGTCATAGCTGGTGTCGGCGATCAAAACAGTAACATGTGCGGCACGGCCACATCTGTGGCGCCTCGACCATAAAGTTCGCGCGGCAAGAGCGGCTCAGTCGGACGCTGCCGCCGGTTGACGTAAGCCCGTGGCAGCGGCTAGGTTTGCGGGCTCCGATATGACGGATCTGTCACTGTCGCGCAGCCAGATGCTGCTCCTGAGCGGGTCGGCCAACCGTCCCCTAGCCCAAGAGGTGGCCACTCATTTGGGGCAGCCTCTGTGCCAAGTCACACTCCGGCGCTTCGCCGACGGTGAGCTGTTCGTCAAGATCGATGAGAACGTGCGGGGGCGGGACGTCTACATCATCCAGCCCACCAACCCGCCGGCGGAGAACATGATGGAGCTTCTGCTCCTGATGGATGCCGCCAAGCGGGCCAGCGCCGCCCGGGTCACCGCGGTCATTCCCTACTTCGGGTATGCCCGGCAGGATCGGAAGGATCAGCCCCGCGTGGCGATCAGCGCCAAGCTGATGGCGAACATGGTCTCGATGGCGGGCGCCGACCGGGTCCTGGCAATGGATTTCCACCAGCACCAGCTCCAGGGGTTCTTCGACCTGCCGGTCGATCATCTGTACGCGGCGCCGGTGTTCACCAGCCACTACCGGCAGAAGGCGCTTCGCGACCTGGTGATCGTGGCACCCGACGTCGGCTCGGCCAAGATGGCCCGCGGCTTCGCCAAGCGGCTCAACGCGTCGCTCGCGATCATCGACAAGCGCCGGCCCTCCGCCAACGTCGCTGAGGTCCTCAACGTGGTCGGTGAGGTGCGGGGAAAGGATTGCCTGATCCCCGACGACATGATCGACACCGCGGGGACGATGGCCGAGGCGGTCAATGCGCTCAAGCGGCTGGGTGCCGAGGACGTCTATTGCTGCGCCACCCACGCCCTGCTGTCGGGGCCCGCGGTGGACCGGCTGATGGCCTCGCCGGTCAAGGAGGTGGCGGTGACCAACACCATCGCCATTCCGCGGGAGCGCAGCTTCGACCGCCTCAAGGTGCTCTCCATCGCGGGCCTACTGTCGAAGGCGATCGGTTACACCCACAGCGACCAGTCGGTGAGCTCGCTGTTCGATTGATTGAACGGTGTCATCCTGAGCGGAGCGAAGGAGGCTGAACGGCGGTTCGGCTCCTTCGCTTCGCTCAGGATGACAATGGATGCATGATTGCTCTTAACCGGGATCTTCCCATGGCTCAACAAGCGAATCTCCAGGCCGCCACCCGAAGCGACACCGGGAAAGGCGCCGCCCGCAGTCTCCGCCGCGAGGGCAAAGTGCCCGGCGTGATCTACGGGCACGGACGGGCGCCCGAGGCGCTCACCGTCGAGACTGCGGCGCTCAACAAGATGTTGGTCGGCATCAGCGCGGGGACCACCATCGTGGACGTGGCCATCGACGGCCGCGCGCCGGTGAAAGCGCTGATCCGCGAGATCCAGCGCGACGCCCTCCGCCCCGCCCAGATCCTGCATCTCGACCTCTACGAGGTGCGGGCCGACGAGAAGGTCACCCTGGAGGTGCCGGTGCACCTGGTGGGCGTTCCCGACGGCGTCCGCAACTTCGGCGGCGTGCTGGACCATTCCCTCCGCGATCTCGAGATCGAGGTGCTGCCCGCCGACATCCCCGAGCACGTGGAGCTCGACGTCACCGCCCTCGCCATCGGCCACTCGCTCTTCGTGCGCGACATCACGATCGCCAAGGCGCGGATCCTCAACGATCCCGACACGCCGGTGTGCACCGTGGTGGCCCCCCGGACCGAGGAGGCGCCCGCCGTGGTGGAGGAAGTCGCCCCGGCCGAGCCCGAGCTCATCAGGAAGCCGAAGCCCGAGGAGGGCGAAGGCGAGGGCGAGACCAAGCCGAAGGCCTGACCCCTGCGCGCCATCGTGGGCTTGGGCAATCCCGGCCCGGAGTATGTCGAGACCCGGCACAACGCCGGGTTTCGCCTGGCCGAACATCTGGTCGCGCGCTGGCGGTTGGGTCCCATGCGCCGGGGCGACCGGGCCCGGGTCGCCGAAGGCACATGGGGCGGGCATGACCTTCGAGTTCTCCAGCCGCAGACCTACATGAATCGGAGCGGTGCCGCGCTGGCGCCATTCCTCTCCCTGCCGGACTTCGATCCCAGCCGCGATCTCCTGATCCTGGTGGATGACGTGGCGCTGCCGGTGGGGCGGTTCCGCCTTCGCGGCGCGGGCTCCGCCGGAGGCCACAACGGTCTCAAGAGCATCGAAGGCGTGCTCCGGCGCCAGGACTACGCCCGGCTTCGAATCGGCGCAGGCCCCGTCCCTCCCGGGCTGGACGAGCTCACCGACTTCGTGCTCGACCGCTTCGACCCCGACGAGCGCGGGACCCTGCAGGCGCTTCTCGACCCCATGGCCGAGGCGGTCGAGACCTGGCTGGACGCGGGGGTCGAACAGGCGATGGCGAAACACAACCGCCACGCCACACCCGGGAGCTGACAGTCCATGCTGCGGCTCGGCATCGTCGGTCTTCCCAACGTCGGAAAGAGCACCCTCTTCAACGCGCTCACGTCCGCCGGGGCACTGGTGGC
>JACCRH010000353.1 GCA_013813675.1 Gemmatimonadales bacterium | reverse complement strand
ACCACGGTGCCCTTGGCGATCCCTCCAATCGCCGGATTGCACGACATCTGGCCGATGGTTTCGAGGTTTTGGGTCAGCAGAAGCGTGCGCGCTCCCGAGCGCGCGGCCAGCGCGGCCGCCTCGGTGCCGGCGTGCCCCCCACCGATCACGATGACGTCGTAGCGTTCCCGCATCCGACAAATCTAGAGGGAGTGAGGGGAGGACGAGGCTACTGCGCCGTTTCTCCCAGCTTGGTGATCCGCACGACCTCGCCGCGTGGCACCACCAGATGTGGCCGCTCGGCCCGCACGCCGAAGTTGGCGCTCCGCCGGACGTAGTCCTCCCTCGACCCGCCGGCGCCGGCATCATGGACACCTACGTCGAGCAGGTGCACGCCCCGCTCGTCCTCGGTATCGAACCGGCCGATATAGGTCAGCGTACCCCCGGTCTCGACCACCACGGTGATGCCGTGCAGCTCGTGGTGCCCCGGGTGAAAGACGTGCCCGCTCAGACCGCCGCCCCGAAGTGCTTGTCGAACGCCTGCACCAGATCACCGGCGATGACCTGGGGGCTGCGGCCTTCGATCTGATGCCGATGGACGAAATGCACCACCTCGCCGTCGCGGAGCAACGCGAAGGAGGGGCTGCTGGGCTGATAGTCGGCGAAGAACTGGCGGGCGCGAGCGGTCGCGTCGAGATCCTGGCCCGCAAACACGGTCACCACCTGCTGCGGCAGCACCGCGTGCTCCAGCGCCAGCCGCAACGCGGGCCGGGCGTTGCCGGCGGCGCAGCCACAGACTGAGTTCACGAACACCAGCATGGAGCCCTTCTGATCGCCCAACGTGGCGTCCACCTCGGCGACAGTGGTGAGCTCCTTGGCTCCGAGGCGGACCATTTCTTCGCGCATGGGAGCGACGAGGGCGGAATTGTACGGCATCAGCGGATCCTCAGCAGTAGGGTTCTCAAATAACCGTGTGAAGTGATTGATCTTTTGGGCGGAACGCCGGAACGTCGGGACGGCGGAAGAAAGCCAGTCGTCTAAACTTCCGCCGTTCCGCCCTTCCGCCGTTCCGCCCCGTCCAGCGCCGCCTTCATCGTATGCCATGGCAGGCTGGCGCATTTCACCCGGGTCGGATACTGCGATACGCCTGAGAACACGGCGAGCTTGCCCAAAGTTTCCGAGTCGGCCGGCGACGGCCCGCCGGTGACCAGGCCGCGGAACCGCTCGAACAGCTCCTCCGCCTCCCGCCGCGACTTGCCCTTCACCGCGGCGGTCATCAGCGACGCCGAAGCCCGGGAAATCGCGCAGCCCAGCCCCTGAAATGCCACGTCGCTGATCACGTCGCCTTCCAGCTTGAGCCAGACGGTGAGCTGATCCCCGCAGAGCGGATTGTTGCCCTCGGCCTGGCGGTCGGCGTCGTCCATCACCCGATAGTTCCGGGGAGAGCGGTTGTGCTCCAGGATGACGTTCTGGTAGAGCTCGGTGAGGCTCGACATCAGCCAAACACCTTCCGGGCCCGCTCGACTCCGCGCACCAGTGCCTCGATCTCGTCGGGCGTATTGTAAAAGGCGAACGACGCCCGGACCGTGGCGGGGAGGCCGAACCGCTGCATCACCGGCTGGGCACAGTGGTGTCCCGCCCGAACCGCGATGCCCTCGTCGTCCAGTACCGTTCCCACGTCGTGGGGATGCACCCCGTCGAGCACGAACGAGAGCATCGCCGCCTTTGCCCGGGCGGTGCCGACCAGCCGTACGCCCGGCAGCGCGCCGACCAGCTCGGTGGCCCGGGAGAGCAGGTCGCTTTCCCACTGACCGATCGCGTCCAGCCCCACCGACTCCACATAGTCGATCGCCGCCCCTAGACCCATCACTTCGGCGATGGGAGGAGTGCCCGCCTCGAATCGCGCCGGTGGTGCGGCCCAGGTGGAGCGCTCGAGCGTGACCCGCTCGATCATGTCCCCACCGGTCTGCCACGGCGGCATTGCATCGAGGATCGACTGCCGCCCGTAGAGCACCCCGATGCCGGTGGGCCCGAACAGCTTGTGTCCGGAGCAGGCGAAGAAGTCGCAGCCCAGCTCGGAGACGTCGACCGCCATGTGCGGCGCCGATTGCGCGCCGTCCACCAGCACCAGCGCGCCTCGCGCTCGGGCGCGCGCCGCCAGGTCCCGCACCGGATTGACGGTGCCAAGGGCATTGGAGACGTGGCCCACCGCGAACAATCGGGTACGGTCGGACAGGAGCCGGTCGAACGCCTCGAGGTCGAGCTCTCCGCGATCGGTGATGGGGACCGCGCGGAAAGTGGCCCCGGTCTGCTCGCACACCACCTGCCAGGGCACCAGGTTGGCGTGGTGCTCCATCCCGGTGGCCAGTACCTCGTCGCCCGGCCGGAGGCTGCTCCGCCCCCAGCTCTGGGCCACCAGATTGATCGCCTCCGTGGTCCCGCGGGTGAAGACGATCTCCGACGGAGCGCCGGCGCCGAGGAAGCGCGCCACCTTCTCGCGGGCGGCGTCATAGGCCGCGGTGGCGCGCTCGCTCAGGTAGTGAAGGCCGCGGTGGATGTTGGCGTTCTCGCCGCTGTAAAAGCGCGAGATCGCTTCGATCACCTGCCTGGGCTTCTGGCTGGTGGCGGCGTTGTCGAGGTAGACCAGCCGGCGTCCGCCCCGGACGGTCTCGGAGAGAATGGGGAAGTCGGCCCGAATCCGTTCGACGTCCAACGAAGTGAACGGCGGAGGGATCGGCGGGGCGGTGGCGGCGACGCCTGATACGACCATGCGCCCTCAGCCCTGCCCTGCTGCTCCGCCGCCCCGCTGCGCTTCCAGCCGACTCAGCACCAGGCGGTCCAGCTCGTTCCGCACCGGCTCGAGGGCGACCTCCTCGATCACCTCCGCCGCGAAGGCGTAGGTCAGGAGCCGCTCGGCCGCTTCCTTGGGCACACCCCGGCTCCGGGCGTAGAAGAGGGCGACATCGTCCAGCCGGCCCACGGTGGCGCCATGAGTACACTTCACGTCGTCGGCGAAGATCTCGAGCTGGGGCTTGGTGTTCACCTTGGCCCAGTCGCTGAGCAGCAGGTTCCGGTTGGTCTGCTTGGCGTCGGTCTTCTGTGCTTCGGGCCGCACGAACACCTTGCCGTTGAACACGGCACGCGACCGGTCGTCGAGCACACCCTTGTAGACCTCCCAGCTCCGGCAGTTGGGCTGGTCGTGGAAGATGGCCGTATGGTTGTCCACCACCTGCTCGCCCCGGGTGAGGTAGAGACCGTACATCAGGGTCTCGATGTTCTCGTCGTTGAGCCGGACGTGCAGATTGTGCCGGGCGAGCGCGCCGCCCATGGCCATCGAGAACGACCGGTAGTGGCTGTCGCGCTGCTGGTCGACCTGAGTCAGGGCGACGTGGTGCGCGCGCTCGCTCTCGCGCTGGATGCGGGTGTGCTCCAGCCACGAGCCGGCAGCCGCGGCCACCTCGGTCACCGGATTGGTCCAGTAGACCGCATCCGGAACCAGCGTGACGTAGCTCTCGATCACCGAGGCGTGGGCGCCCCGCTCGACCACGATCAGATTGCGGGGGTGAATCGCGGTGCCTTCCGCGTCCGCCGTCGTCAAGTAGACGAAGTGCACCGGCCGATCGAGGTCGAGTCCGGCGGGGACGTGCACCAGGCCGCCATCACGGAATCCGGCGGTGTTGAGCGCGGTGAAGGAGCTCCCCTCCATCGGCGCGTGGCGCGTCAGGTGCGCCCGGAGCACCGCGCCGTCACCCCGAAGCGCTTCCGCGAGGCTTCCGACCAGGACGCCGCGCGGCAGGTCCATGACTCGCGACAAGGCCTCGCTGTACGCGCCGTTCACGAAGACCAGCGTGCTCCACTCGGCCTGGCCGAAGATGAACGGCGCCAACCGGTCAGCCGGGACCCTGGCCGCCACGCCCGGCGAGGGGCGCCAGATGCCCCGGGTGATCGGCGCGATCGGAGTGAAACGCCACTCCTCGTCCCGGGCGGCGGGGAATCCGATCACCGCGAAGCGATCGGCCGCTGCCCGGCGTACCGGCTCCAGCCACTCGGGCCCGTCAGCGATCGCCGCGCCGGCCCGGATGTCGAGATCCTGCAGAACGGCCTCGCTCACGCGCCCGCTCCAGCCGGAGCGGCGGCGGCGGCCTCCACCCACTCGTAGCCCTTGGCCTCCAGCTCGAGCGCGAGGTCCTTCCCGCCCGACATGGCGATGCGGCCGTTGGACAGAACGTGCACGAAGTCGGGGATGATGTAGTTCAATAGCCGCTGATAGTGGGTGACCACCACGAACGACCGGTCAGGGCTTCGGAGCTTGTTGACCCCCGCCGCCACGATCCGAAGCGCGTCGATGTCGAGACCGGAATCGGTCTCGTCGAGGACGGCGAGCCTCGGCTCGAGCACCGCGAGCTGGAGAATCTCGTTGCGCTTCTTCTCGCCGCCGGAGAACCCGGAGTTGACCGCCCGGCTCATGATCTCGGGCCCCCACTCCACCACCCTGAGCTTTTCTTCCAGCAGATCGATGAAGTCCATCGAGTCGATCTCTTCCAACCCCTTGGCCTTCCGGATCTCGTTGTAGGCGGCGCGGAGAAAGTAGGCGTTGGAGACGCCCGGAATCTCGACCGGATACTGGAAGGCGAGGAAGACGCCCGCCTGGGCCCGTTCTTCGGGCTCCATGTCGAGTAGATCCTTGCCGTCATAGCTCACCGAGCCGTTGGTGACCCGGTACGCCGGGTGCCCGGCCAGCACCTGGGCCAGTGTGCTCTTGCCGGAGCCGTTGGGGCCCATGACGGCATGCACCTCGCCGGGGTTCACGGTGAGGTTGATGCCCCGCAGGATTTCCTTGTCGCCGGCCGTGGCGCGCAGGTCTCTGATTTCCAGCACGTCTACTCCTCTGTCCGTGTGCTCGTTGTGACACTTTCTTTCCCAACGACCTTCTAGCCTACGCTCCCCTCCAGACTAATGCCGAGCAATTTCTGCGCTTCCACCGCGAACTCCATCGGCAGCTCCTGGAACACTTCCTTGCAGAAGCCGTTCACGATCATCGAGATCGCGTTCTCGGTGTTGAGGCCCCGCTGCTTCAGGTAGAAGATCTGGTCTT